>CALJCU010000232.1 GCA_938023885.1 uncultured Prevotella sp.
GCGAAAGATAGTGTTTGGGATAGGTGTCGGTGGCCTCATGTTCGTACCTGTCTTCAAGAGTATCACCCATCTGCCGCCGTTCGTCGGGATCCTCCTTGTGCTAAGCGTGTTGTGGATCGTCACGGAGGTGTTCTATGCCAGTCTCTCCACAGAGAAAGGTGCACGGAAGAAACGTGTCGTGAACCTCATCCGTAACATTGATATGAGTACGATCCTCTTTTTCCTCGGTATCCTGATGGCAGTGAGCTGTCTGGAGGAGATCGGTGCCCTTACAGCAATGGGTAAAGGCCTGAACGTGACATTCAATGGCAACCACTTCATGGTGACAGGTATCATCGGTGTGCTGTCATCGATCATCGACAACGTGCCGCTGGTTGCCGGATGTATGGGAATGTATCCTGTGGCTCCTACGGGTGACTTCGCTACGGATGGTGTGTTCTGGCAGCTTCTGGCTTACTGTGCGGGTGTCGGCGGTTCGATGCTTATCATCGGTTCTGCTGCCGGTGTCGTGGTCATGGGACTGGAGAAGATCACTTTCGGATGGTATATGAAACACGTGAGCTGGATCGCTTTCGCAGGATATATCGCAGGAATATTGAGCTATTATATTTTAAGGGAATATATTTTCACGATACTGTTGTAAAGGGTATTATTGTAGGGGTGGACTGGTCCCCGCCCTATTGTGCTGCGGATAGCAGTCACTGTGTATCCTAGGGCTTACACAGTATATAGCAAACCTTATCTTGGAACGCACGGCCATTACTTCTGTGCATCAACCCCTGGTTGATGATAGAGAAACAGAGGTGATGGCCGTTGGCAGCTGTACAGTAACCACACAAACTTGAGATACCTTCTACGGTACCCGTCTTGGCGTGTACATTTCCGCATGTGAACGAAGAGCGCATACGCTTCTTCAGGGTGCCGTCGACACCTGCGATGGGCAGGGCAGGGAGGAGGTGGTTATAGATATTTTCATTCTCGGAGGCGTAGCGTAGGAACTTTACCTCGAGTTCGGGGGAGACATAGTTGTAGAGCGACAGCCCGCTTCCGTCAGCAAGACGATAGCGCGACGGGTCGAGGCCGAGGCGTGTGATGAGTTGACGCTCGATGGCGCGTGCGTCCTTCGCCGTGGCGGGACGGTTGCCGGTAGACGCTGCTATCTGATAATACATCGACTCTGCATAGAGGTTGTCACTTTCCTTAAGCATGCGCATGAGCACCTGGTCGATAGTATGGAAACGATTTACGATGCAGTTGGCATCCTGTGGCCTGCGCTTCACACCGACGGTCCCCGTGAGCGTGATGCCGTTGCGCTGTAAGGCTTCAAGGAACTTATCTATGAAGATGTCTTTTCGTTGGAAGACGAGGGGAGAGAGCACTGGATTGTCATCATCCCAGCACCAGCCTTCACCGAGGAGATCCGTGTCTTTCATCGATCGGTCGGCATAGAGATTGCCGCGGATGGTGTCGACGCCCATCCTTCGCAGTGCCTCTGCGAAAGCCTGCATGTCGTCACGTGTGAAGCGAGGGTCGAAGCCTCCTACACAATAGACGTCGCCGTTGAGCGTCGTGGAGTCCACACACCCCGTGTAGCACAGCTCCGTCTTGAACTGGTAGCCGCCGCCGAGCCTATCGAGGGCAGTGATGGCAGTGATGGTCTTCATTGTGGAGGCGGGGCGCATGAGCTGGCGCTCGTTGTGACGGAAAATGGCGGAGTCAGCATTGAGGTCATAGATCATGATACCGACTTGAGAAGTCTGGAACATGTCACTCTTAAGCAACTGTTCTATCTCCGCCTGTACGTTCTTTGGCCAGGCGAGAGTGTCGTTGCGGTGGATGAGTGAGTCGGTCCATGACGAGTCGGCTACTGCGGTAGAGTCGTTGTCATCGTCTATGTCCGTTTGGGCGAGGGTGGGTAGGAAGGAATAGAAGAATAGCAGTAGGAGCGCAAGAAGTTTATTCCGCATCGCATGCCTCCTTTCCTGTGTAAGTCTGAAGTGTTTCCTGAAGATCTCTTCTGACAGCGTTGCGCATTTCTTTCTGTAATGTTGCGACGAATGCCACTTCATTCTGTGGCTGCACGGAGACCATAC
>CALJCU010000233.1 GCA_938023885.1 uncultured Prevotella sp.
CGACTCGATGGGACAGTGGAATTTGGTGCCGTATAAATACATAAAATCACTCGGTGTAGACGCAGATGAAAACATAGCCGAAAAGCTTTTTACTATGACGATTTCTGAGGCAGCCGAGTACATAATAGATGAATATGATCTTACTGTAACGGCAGAGGAAGCTGTTGAAGGGATGGATGCCATAATTAGAGAGTTCAATCAGAATGAGGAAGAGCTTAAGGGTGCCCCTGTAATCAACGCCACTACACGTGTCGGTGACATCCGCTACAAGGACATTGACAAAGACGGCAAGATAACACCAGAGAATGACCGCGTGTTCCTTGGCAACTCACTTCCCCGCTATCTCTACGGCGGCAACATCTCCGTGGCATGGCGTGGTCTCGATTTTTCCACAGCCTTTCAGGGCATCGGCAGCCGTAAGGTGAGGATGACAGAGACTATGACCCAGCCTTTCAAGAACAACTGGGGCTCAATCCCTGGCATCATTGACGGACACTATTGGAGCGAGAATAATACAGAGGCTGAGAACCTCAAGGCAGAATTTCCGCGTCTTACTTATGTTAACCGCAACAGCAATAATGCCATGAGTGATTTCTGGATCTTTAACGGACGTTATTTCCGCCTTAAGAACATTACACTTGGCTATACGCTGCCGGAAAAGCTCACGGACTATATTCACATACAGTCCCTGCGTTTCTATGTCAGCGCCAACGATCTGTTCTGCATAAACAACTACCCTAAGGGATTCGACCCGGAGCGTACCGCATCAGAGTATCCTATCACCAAGCAATTGCTCTTCGGTGTTAATATCAACTTCTAAGTATAAATTGCAGACTATGAAACTGATTAAATATATAATAGCAGCTTTGACCCTTATAGTGGTCGGCTGCAACGACCTCGACCGAGTACCACTTGATCAGGGATCGAGTGAGAACTGGTTTTCCACGCCTACAGAATACGAGATGGCAGTCAACGACTTGTATCGAAACGACTGGTGGAGTCTTGCCAAAGAGGCATGGAGCGATGATTACATCTATCGTAAGATTGCTGGGCCGGATATTGTGGACGGTACATTGAACTCTGAGACAAACACAGCAGGTTCAGTAGAGTTAAAAACATTCTGGACCAACAAGTACAAGTGCATTGTACGCTGCAACACCATTCTAGCCTCTCTTAAGCATGGAGAGAAAAACGGTGTGCAGCCAGCACAGCTTGTGTCTTATGAAGCTCAGGCCAGATTTGTTCGCGCTTGTCAGTATGGCTATCTGGTTTTCCACTTCGGTGATGTTATTTATCTAGATAAGGCAACTACCATCGAAGAATCTTACAAACTGTCGCGTACCTCCAAAAAAGAAATTATCAAGAAAGTCTACGAAGATCTTGACTTCGCTGCCAGTCATCTCGCAGAGAGCTATCCAGGCAAACAGGTTGCCACCCGTGGTGCTACTCTTGCAATGAAGGCCCGCTTCGCACTTTATTTCTGTGATTACGATATTGCGGCCAAAGCCGCTAAAGAATGTATGGAGATACCCTGTTACAGGCTGGCTCCTGACTATGCGGCTCTCTCGCATACTCGCAACGACAAGGAGATAATTTTTCTGATACCTTCTTCATCAGTACTTGGCGTCGGCACAATGAGCGACTCCCGTTCTTACATTACCCGTATGGCAGGAGGCTTCGCTT
>CALJCU010000234.1 GCA_938023885.1 uncultured Prevotella sp.
TGGTTATACATGATCTTCTTGCCTTTCATGAGGTCGGGGTATTGCGTGACATATGCATTTTCTTTTTCCATGAACTGTATATTGATGATTTTGGTGCAAAAGTAATGCTTTTCATAGGTATTTTGTTCAAATGCCATTATTTTTCTTCTTCAAATCGACCTTTAATCAGAATTATTGTCTTATCTTTGCATGGTAAACATTCTAACAAGATACAGATATGGCCACAATCGATAACAATAAAATTATTTAGAATTGGAATTGAAAACACTATACCGGCCGGCACCTACGCGCTACGACCACGCCGGCACAATCTATCGGCGCTGTGGCCGTTCGGGTGTCCTGCTGCCAAAGATAAGCCTCGGGTTCTGGAAGAACTTCGGGGGTGTGGACTCCTATGAGCGCAGCCGTGCCATCACACATTATGCTTTCGACCACGGCATCACTCATTTCGACCTCGCCAACAACTATGGGCCTCCCTACGGCACTGCTGAGGAGACGATGGGCCGGCTGATGGATGATGACTTCAGTCCTTACCGGGACGAGCTCTTCATCTCGTCAAAGGCGGGCTACGACATGTGGCCGGGACCTTACGGCAACTGGGGTTCGCGCAAATACCTCATGGCGAGCATCGACCAGAGTCTGAAACGCATGCACCTTGATTATGTAGACCTGTTCTATAGTCATCGTTACGATCCTGATACCCCGTTGGAGGAGACGCTCGAGGCCCTCGTCGGCATCGTGCGTCAGGGCAAGGCGCTCTATGTGGGTATCAGCCGCTGGCCGTTGGAAGCCCTGAAAGTCGCAGAGAAGTACCTGCGTGAGCACGACGTGCCTTTGCTTATCTATCAGGGCCGCATCAACCTCCTCGACCGTGCTCCTATCGAAGAAGGACAGTTGCGGTTCTGCCACGAGCATGGCATAGGTTTTATCTCTTTCTCCCCTTTGGCTCAGGGTCTGCTGACCGACCGTTATCTCCATGGCATTCCTGAGGGCAGCCGCATGGCGCATGGCG
This sequence comes from uncultured Prevotella sp., assembly GCA_938023885.1. Lineage (GTDB taxonomy): Bacteria > Bacteroidota > Bacteroidia > Bacteroidales > Bacteroidaceae > Prevotella. The sequence goes on from CALJCU010000234.1 coordinate 1,013, forward strand.
GATCCCTGAAGCGCGATGTCCTCACGCCCGAGCTCCTCGCCCATTTGCAGGAACTGAACAGAGAGGCTGCCGGGCGCGGCGAGACCTTGGCGGAGATGGCCTTGTCGTGGGTGCTGGAACAGGAGGGTGTCACGAGCGTCATCGTCGGAGCAAGCAGTACGGAGCAGCTCGACAGCGACCTCAAGGCAATGTAGGTTGATGAACACTTAAAATCACTTAAAAGTTTTATGGTAGAGAACAAAAACTTATAAATTTGTCTTATCTTTGTAAAATAAAGCAATAAGACTAAACATTATAATCATGAGACAACCCAAAGGCAAACTTATTCCTTTCAT
>CALJCU010000235.1 GCA_938023885.1 uncultured Prevotella sp.
GAGATATATTCTGACTAAGATATTAGTTTTAGACTGCAAACATACACATTTATTCCGATATAAACAAATCATTCATACAAAAACTCTCTATAATTATCTGAAAAGTTATGTTTCCGCATTTTTATACGGTTATTTTGATGGTTTGTTTATCGCATTTCTTCAACCTTCGTCCGCTGTCCCTTAAGCTTTTCTCCCTGCACATTGCGCAGTACAGTCTTCAGTTTGCTCCGCTCAATAGCTGCATAGGCATAATTGTCGTAGACATCAATGCGACCAATCTCAGCGCCTTTCATCCCACCGCTCTTACACAGAAAGCCGACGATATCTCCTTTGGATATCTTATCTTTCTTGCCCGTGCCGATATAGAGTGTCACCATGCGAGGTGCCACGGGACGGGGGAGTTCCTCCGAAGGCGTGAAGTCAATGGTATCTGCTTTGACATAATCAGGAAGAGACTCGCCCTCGCTTACCTTCTTTATCCCACCTTGCCGTACGCCCGATACGATGCGTGTAATCCTCCTCCGTCTCAGGGAGATGATAGTGCACGATATTCTTGACATCAGGGATATCAAGTCCTCGGCTTCCGAGATTCGTACTCACAAGGACATTGGCACTTCCGTTGGCAAATCGATAGATGGCTTCCTCACGCTGCCGCTGGTCGAGTCCACCATGATAAGCCGATACCGTGAACCCCTCTTCCGTGAGATAGGCGGCCGTACGCTCTACACTGTCACGGTAGTTGAGGAAAATGATGGTACTGTCGCCTTTGAAGCATCGGAGCAAAGTCGCAAGAATAGAAAGCTTGTCTTTGTCGGGACTGTGAACAATGTTCACCTTAATACGGTTCTCTATTTCTCCCTCATCGCGATAGTCAACAACATGAAAGCCAATGGGTGAGAGTGCTGTGTTGACGAGCTCCTCCGTAGAGACATCGGTAGCAGAGAGGAATACGCGGCGGGCAGAGCGGGGCATACGGAGCATCGCCTTGTTCATCTCTTCCGCAAAGCCCATCTGAAGACATTTGTCGAACTCATCGATGACGACAAACTTCACTTCTCCGGTCTCAATATTTCCCTTGTCAATATGATCATTGAGTCGTCCGGGCGTAGCGAAGATGATCTGCGGTTTGAGTTTCCTCAGTTCACGGTGCTCATCCATTGTGGGTCTGCCTCCATGACAAGCATAACCGCGATGTCCCGTCTTCATACTTGTCAGGACATCAGCCGACTGGATAGCAAGCTCACGGCCGGGAACGATAACCACTGCCTGGAGGTTATCGGAAGCTGCGTCTACAAATTGCGAAAGTGGCAACAAGTAAGCCAAAGTCTTACCACTACCCGTAGGGCTCAGCACCTCCACATTGTCAGAAGTTTGTATAATCGCTTCGCTTGCCGCCTGCTGCATCGGGCTTAGCGTGAGACCCAAACGGGTCGATATCTGTTGTATATCCATTGTTTTACTGTTATCCATATTATTATTTAGCATTCATGGCCTCGTCTATCTTCTTCAGGAAAGACACAGGGTCAGTTTTCAGGTCCTTTGCATTCATGGTGTCAATATAACTGACCACCTCAGGATAAGCGCTGAATTCTGCCTTGAGTGTCTGACGGCGCTTGTCGGTCAGCTTGCCGCCCGCCTTGTAGATGACGTGCGCTTCTGTCATACCCGGCACAAAATAGACGACCCGTTGCCCCCGAATGGCATCAAAAACCATATATGTAG
>CALJCU010000236.1 GCA_938023885.1 uncultured Prevotella sp.
CCTCCAAGACTTATGAGAACCTGGACGCTACCCGTAAAGCCGGCTTATGGGGGGTCACTATGCCGCGCCAATTTGGCGGACTGAATCTCCCTATGACTGTCTTCTCCATGCTGTCAGAACTGGTGTCGGCAGCTGATAGCGGTTTCCAGAATATCTGGTCACTGCAAAGCTGCATCGACACGCTTTATGAGTTCGGTACACCTGAGCAGCAGGCAAAATACATTCCCCGCATTTGTGCCGGAGAGACCATGTCGATGGATCTCACTGAGCCCGATGCAGGTTCTGACCTTCAGCATGTTATGCTTAAGGCGACACAGGATGCCGACGGCACCTGGAGACTGAATGGAGTGAAGCGTTTCATTACCAATGGCGATTCAGACATACACCTCGTTCTTGCACGCTCTGAAGAGGGAACACGCGACGGGCGTGGCCTCTCAATGTTCATCTACGACAAACGCGACGGCGGCGTGGACGTGCGCCACATCGAGAACAAGCTTGGCATCCATGGCTCCCCTACGTGCGAGCTTGTCTATAAAAACGCTAAGGCAGAGCTCTGCGGTGAGCGGCGTCTCGGCCTCATCAAGTATGTGATGAGCCTGATGAACGGTGCCCGTCTCGGCATCGCTGCCCAGAGCGTAGGCCTCCAGCAAGAGGCATACGACCAGGCCCTGGCTTATGCCCGCGAGCGCAAACAGTTTGGAGAGGCTATCATCAACTTCCCCGCTGTCTACGACATGCTCTCGCGCACAAAGGCCAAGCTTGATGCCAGCCGTGCCATCCTCTACCAGACATCGCGCTATGTCGATATCTACAAGACGCTCGGAGATATCTCGCGCGAACGCAAGCTCACTGCTGATGAGCGCAAGGAAATGAAACAGTACAGCCGTCTGGCCGACGCTTTCACTCCTCTGGGCAAGGGCATGACTTCAGAGTACGCCAACCAGGCAGCCTACGACTGCGTGAGCGTGCACGGCGGTTCCGGATTCATCATGGAGTACAAGGCACAGCGCCTGCTCCGAGACGCCCGTATCTTCTCCATCTATGAGGGTACGACACAGCTACAAGTAGTGGCAGCCGTCCGTTACATCACGAACGGCACATACCTGAATATCATGAAAGAGATGCTGACCGATAAGGTTTCCGAAGCTGTCGAACCGCTTCGTGACCGAATTGTCAAGTGTGTGGATCTCTACACTGAAACTGTGGAGAAAGTCAAAGCTGACGAGAATCAGGAGGAGCATGACTTCCTGGCACGCCGTCTTTACAATATGACAGGCGACATCATTCTCTCGCTTCTGCTCCTCCGTGACGCCACAAAGAACGCCAAAGAGTTTGAGAAGAGTGCCAACGTCTTTGTCCGCATGGCAGAGGAAGAGTGCATTGGCTCGCATGCTTACATCATGAACTTCAAGGCTGAGGACTTGAAGAACTTCGTCGTTGAATAAGGTGTCAGGTGATGGGTGATCATTAACACCCGCCACCCACCACCCGTATCTACCACCTGCTGTTCGCCGGCTTATACTCGGGTACAATGGCACGCATCTGTGCCACGACGGCATCCGGGTCATAGGTACGGGCGGTAGTAATGAGTCTGTCGATGGCTGCCGACACATCTTTGAATTCGTATTGTCTGACCTTGGCAATACGGATTTTTTTATTGAAGGTAGGCTCCGTACTCTCCTGGTCGGCAAGCACCTCCTCATAGAGTTTCTCCCCCGGACGCAGACCGGTATAGACAATCTGCACATGATTGGCACCCGACAGTTTTATCATTCGCCTGGCGAGGTCGGAGATGCGTACCGAACGTCCCATGTCGAAGACAAAGATCTGACCGCCATGACCGTGCGTGCCAGCCTCCAGGACGAGCTCACAGGCTTCGGGAATCAGCATGAAGAAACGCGTGACGTTCGGGTCGGTGACCGTCACAGGACCACCTTTACGGATCTGCTTCTCAAAGATAGGGATGACAGAACCGTTGCTGCCGAGGACATTGCCGAAACGTGTTGTGACAAACTCCGTCGTATGCTGGGCACCGTTGAGACTCTGGATATAGATCTCGCAGAGACGCTTCGAACAACCCATGACGTTTGTCGGGTTCACTGCCTTGTC
>CALJCU010000237.1 GCA_938023885.1 uncultured Prevotella sp.
GGAAGTACCACGCCGGGAAAATGATTAAAAGCAGGATAATAAGCAGTACAACGGATACCATCTTATTGGTCTTGCTCCGCTGCATATACTGAATGTAAGAGGGCAGGGAACTGTCGGCACTGGCTTGACGGAACAGTTTCGTATAGGTATCGTTATTTTTCTCATAGAGATCCCATTTGTGCAGGGCGAGAGCCGCAATCGCCGCCTCATTGCTTACATCGAGTAGTAACGTCGTGTCGCTGGACGAGATATATTTGCGGCAGCTGTCAGCATAGCGAAGGGTGTAAGTGTAGTTACCTAAGATATTCGAGAGATAAGCGGAGTCGGCAAACATCGCTGCTTTGCTCTCTTTCTGTTTCTGTGCGGGTGCTACTATTCGATCGTTGGTAGGTTTAGTGCCTCCGAACATGGCACAGGATAAAATCATCATGATGGCAACTGTAATCATCCTTATCTTTCCCAATGGCAGATGGAAGAAGATACGGGTGCCCTTCCCTATTGTGCTCTCTGCGTCAATGAGACAGCCATTAAAGAGCGTACTTATCTTCTTATATTTTTCAATGATGCCTTTACAGTTTTTCAGTCCGAAGCCATGGCCTCCTGTATAGGTCCGGTCGAAGATATGGCTCAGTGTCTCTTTATCCATTCCTTTTCCATTATCCGTGATGGATATCTCAACATAAGAAATTCTTTCTCCGTCTTTCTGGGGTAACGGCCTAGCCTCAATGGTTACTGTTCCGCCCTGTGGTGTGAACTTACGGGCGTTGTCAGCGATAGTGTTGACCATGAAGATCGTCAGTGTGCTGTCAGCTTTCACTACGGCATCTGTCGGTTTCACGACGAGGTGGATACCGTTGAGTGAGAAACTCATGGCACTGTGACTGACAATGTCGAAGACCCTCTGCAAAGGGAAGTTCTCAATCCTCAGACTCAGTTCTCCTTGCCGCATCTGAATCCATTTGGTAAGAACATTGTTGTACTGACTGATACTTTCAGCCAGTTCCTCTACATACTGCAAACGCTCGCTATCCACCTGTTGCTGTCTGGTACTTTCTTTTCCGTCAATGTCCTTCGACTGCTTCACTCGTTTTATCTCATTTACCATACGGTCGATGAGTGGCAGGATGCTGCATACGAGCTGCACCTTAGCGCGCTGCTCAAGATTTCGTTGCCTGTTCTGCATGAGATGGAGGCGGGCTACATCTGTGGCCTCTTGGATCTCATCAAAATGCTCACGTTTCTGTTTGATGGTTTCTTCATTGTGTTTTTGCCATTCGCTCAGTGGAGCAAGCAGGTGTGAGATAGAGAAGGCATCATCACTCTTGCGGCGCATCTGTGCGAAGACAACGAGCAGCACTGTGACGATGATGATCATCAGTATCACGATGGCAATGAGCAGGTTGAGCCCATGGATAGAGACCTTGAGCTCTGCGGCGCGTGCCTCAAGTTGTCTGTCCTGTCTTGTCTGCTCCTGTAAATCAAGATAGATGTTGCGGTTATAGTCACTGTTCTGCTTGTCGTCAGCCGCAGAGTAGACGAGGCAGAGATCTTCGCGGATAGAGGCGATAAGGTCGGGAGCCTGTTCCACTTTCTTGTTGTCCTCGAGCGCATGGTTCAGGCAGATGAGGGCTGACCGGTTGTCCCTGATATGCCAATAACATTCGCCGAGCGTACGCCATGCACCTGCCGTTTGATAAACGTTGCCGTAAGCCTTAAAGAGATTGAGTGCTCGTTGTGCAAGGTTTCCAGCTATGAGCGGGTCTGGCATCATATCTGTGTTCACAGCAACAATTGTGGGGAAGTTGTCATTGATAATTTTCTTGCGCATGGCTGCATCCTGCAAGTGTTCAGAGATGGCCTGAAGGCTCTGTGCCTCCCAATAAGGATAATGATATTTTATGGAGAAAATGTAGCATTTAGCAAGATAGTCCATCTCTTTTTGTGCCAACTTACGTTTATCCTTTCCCATGATGATGCCTCCGGCACCGATGTTGTACCAATAGTTGAGCAGCTGCGCCGTGTCGCGCCGGATTGTGCCGTAGGGGTCAATGTCAGTCATCTGATCACTGGATTGTTGCTGAAGGCCTGTATAATAATAATATACAGAGGCAACGATATGAAACTCCGACAGGGCGTAGGCATACCTTCGCTGTTCATGCTCACCGAGTGAGAATGCTTCGTCTTTGATTCGGGCGATCCGTCGTTTTGCCTGTGCATTAAAAACATAAAAGTCCTTGTTGCGCGATTGCTTCTGACAGAGCTTCATCTGTTGCACATCAGAGATGAGCAGTTCTATCTGGTTGTCAGTGAGGTCATGGATGGAATCAAGATATTTTTTCGCTTTGCCATAGTTCATGGCTGAGATC
>CALJCU010000238.1 GCA_938023885.1 uncultured Prevotella sp.
TGCAAGAAAAGAATTTACACTCGCCCTCACGTATTATCTGCTAACGCAAGGACATGCATACGATGTCAGGCTGCACGCCACGGTTGTCCGCATCACTGAAGCGTATCTCAACCGTCTTGCTCTCTCCCGGCATGAGCACAAAATAGTTATCGGAATAGAGCACCGGGAGGATCTGCTCGCCGTCGCTGCCTACGAGGTTAAGCCGGATGAGCAAGGCGGGATCCGTTCCCGTGTTCTTCACGTCGACCTGTCCTTTCCATTCGCTTCCCTGTTTCTCAAAATGGCGGATGACGCCAAGCTGCGCCTTACCAGGGGTCTGGGTGAGATATCGCAGACTGTCAGGATCACGCCCCTCCACATAAAAGTTATCGGAGACGACCGTCGTGCCATCGAGGAGCCGCAAGCGGAGGAGCCACACATCCTTGTCGGGAGCTGTCACGACGGAGAAAGCCACGACGGTGGTGTCGCGCTTCGGCAGTATATCCCGTGTCTTCTTATCCAGGATATTCCCGTGGATATCCATCATCTGCATCTCCGCTGTCAGCGGTTTCGTCAAGTCGCGGCTGATGTTCACGACCTCCACTTCCCGCTTCACCGGGTTCCACTGGATATGCAGCGGCTCACAGGCTTTCTTGACAGCGAAATAAGCAGCGGTAGGCTCCAGATAATAGTCGTAGGTCTGCCACACGAAACTAGGCCAGCATGGATGGCTCATCCACATCAGCAGACCCTGGCGGTCCGTCTGCCGGCTCTCGAACATCGCGCGGTGACCGTCGTAGTTGAGCCACTGTGCCCATTCAGTGTACTGCTTCACCGTCGCAGGCTTGCCAAAATGCCGCTCCATGATAGCATTGAAATTCCTGCCTTGGGGAGCGCCCTCCAGACAGAAGTCGTGCTGTCCCCAGACATCGCCTTCGAACAGCCGGCTGTCAGAGCCGATGAAACGCTTCACGCTCTCCCACGTCGGGATATTCTGCAATCCCTCCTCTGAATGGAACTTCGCAGAGAGATGGGAGAAGTACCAGGCAGTGGGTTTTATGCCGTAAGGACCGTGACCACTGACCACATCATCGGCAGAAGAGCCTATATAAGACAATTGCGGATGGAGGGAGGCGATGGAACTCTTCAGCGCATGCTGCAACGACTCGGGCGGGTAACCCTCGTTGCGGCCACAGTAGAGGGCGA
>CALJCU010000239.1 GCA_938023885.1 uncultured Prevotella sp.
ATGAGCGTACTGGTAAGGGCGTTAAAATAGATGATAGCGATATTCCTTCAAAGGAAGTGAAAGGCTATTACATCAAAGAAAGTTCTTATTACGATCAGTCTACTGCCACATTCCACACCAAAGTGTTGGCTTTATGTCCTATTATGAAGCGTGAAGACGACTTCGGTGATGCTGCAACTCCTTATCCTTTGTTTTGGGTTAAGTATGATGATTTGGCACCATTCCTATCAAAACAGACCATTATGACAAGCAATTTGAACAATGCTGCAGTGATGTCGGTAGACGATTACTTCACAAAGAATATGTATAAGGGCAAGATTTACAAAACAAACAACATGCAAGGACTCACCATTGCACAATATTGTCCAAACGATTCGGCTGTTGCTAAAGAGCAAAAACGTATTGAAAGCGAGATTGCAGCATTCGAAAAGAATATGTGGGGTGATGCAGCTAAGAAAGATTCGCTCGATAGTATTGCTAAAATTGCAAAAGATCAGCCTAAGATAAAGAAGAGAACCAACCGCAGAAGTGGTGAAGTGACAGAGCAAACAGAGGTAAAGAAAAACCGAAGAGCAGCCATGTCAACTCCTCGTAGCAGTGGTTCTGCAAGAGTAAGTGTGCGTCGTGAACGCCATCTTGTAGACCCTTCATAAAGTGATATCCCTATACAACGATTTGTATAACTTATAAATTAAACAACTATGAAAAAGATTTTGTTATTAGGCTCAGGAGAGCTGGGTAAGGAGTTTGCTATTGCTGCTAAGCGTGCCGGACAGTATGTTGTGGCTTGTGATAGTTACGATAACGCCCCTGCAATGCAAGTAGCCGATGAATCGGAAGTAATCGACATGCTTGATGGCACAGCACTTGATGCTGTTGTCGACTTCCATAGTCCCGACATCATCGTTCCAGAGATAGAAGCAATCCGGACAGAGCGTTTGTTCAACTATGAACAGCAAGGTATACAGATTGCCCCGTCTGCTCGTGCAGTCAACTTCACGATGAATAGACGTGCTATTCGTGATCTTGCTGCTCGTGAATTAGGCTTACGAACAGCCAAATACTTCTATGCCAAGACTTATGAAGAGTTTAAGACAGCAGCCGACGAAATAGGTTTTCCATGTGTTGTAAAACCTCTAATGAGTTCAAGTGGGCATGGTCAGAGCTATGTTCACAATGATGAAGAACTCGAAGAAGCGTTTAAGAATGCGATGGATGGCGCACGTGGCGATGTGAAGGAGGTGATTATTGAAGAGTTCATAGACTTTGAGAGCGAGTTTACCCTGCTCACGGTGACACAGAAGGACGGTCCTACCCTCTTCTGCCCACCTATCGGACACATACAGAAAGGTGGCGACTATCGTGAAAGCTGGCAACCATACGCTATCTCAGAAGAGGCTTTACGGCAGGCAGAGCATATTGCCAACGAGGTAACACGTGCTCTTACAGGATATGGTATATGGGGAGTTGAGTTCTTCCTAACAAAGAAGGGGGAAGTAATCTTCTCTGAGCTATCACCTCGACCACATGATACTGGTATGGTCACATTGGCTCACACAACCAATTTCAACGAGTTTGAGCTTCATTTCCGTGCCGTTATGGGACTCCCAATACCTGCTATCCACCTTGAACATGCAGGTTGTTCAGCTGTTATTCTATCTCCTATAGAGAGCGACAAACCTCTGTCTTACAATCTAATAGAAGCTTGCAAAGAAGACAGGACACGCCTACGTATCTTCAATAAACCTATCGCTCACGTCGGACGACGTATGGGTGTAGCACTCTGCTATGGAGAGGTTGGCACCGATATGGATGTACTTCGTGATAAGACTAAGCGTGTTGCTGCAACCGTATTAGGTACAGATCCCTATATGAAGAAGTAAAAGACGATAAGTCAAAAGACTGTAAGAATGAACGAAACAGAATCTTCAATAGGAAAGATTATCTCTTTGCAAAAGATAGTTGACCCACGTGGCAACCTCTCTCTTGCTGAGGCAATGAAAGACATCCCCTTTAACATCTCTCGAGTATATTGGACATACGATGTACCATCAGGCGCTTGCCGTGGTGGTCATGCCCATAAACACTGCCGAGAGTTCATCATAGCTGTTAGCGGATCCTTTACTGTTACGCTCGATGATGGACGTGATAAACAATCTTTCCTACTGAATCATCCCTATCAAGGGCTCCTTGTCAACACAGATATATGGCGTTCGCTCGACGATTTCTCTTCGGGGGCTGTATGTCTCGTCTTGGCCGAAGACCCTTTCGATGAGAACGACTATATCTATGATTACAACGATTTCTTATCTTATAAATCATGTTCGAGATAAGACGCTATTCTGACAATAACAGTGCATCCTGGAATGATTTCGTGAAAAGTTCGAAGCAAGGTACATTCCTCTTCGACCGGCACTATATGGATTATCATCGCGACAAATTCAAAGATTGCTCGTTTATGTTCTACAAGAAGGGGAACCAGTATGCTTTGCTTCCGGCAAATATCGACGGTGATATACTTTGGTCTCATCAGGGTTTGACCTATGGAGGGATCATCACCAATGAGTATGCAACCACGGCAGAGATATGCACGCTCTTCGATGAACTGATGTCCGTCCTGAGAGATATGGGTATTAAGAAGATGATCTATAAACCCATGCCATGGATTTACCAGCGGATACCGGCTGAGGAAGATCTTTATGCGCTCTTCGGCCACTGCCATACACAGCTCTCCGTGCGCAATGTATCGTCCGTCATTGTCCGGGAGAAAGAGCTTAAGTGGCGTCGTATCAGAGCCTTTGGAGCATCCAAGTTCGAAAAAGAAGGTATTGTGGTTCAACAGGATAATACAGCGTACAAGGATTTCTGGCGAGTATTGGAGGAAAATCTATCCCGGACTTATCACGCAAAGCCTGTCCACTCGCTCGAAGAAATGCTACGGCTCCATGCGGCCTTTCCAGAAAATATCCGTCTTTACGTAGCTCGATATAGGGGTGAGACCGTTGGGGGTGTTCTGCTCTATATCACGCCACAGGTCGTCCATACACAATATATATCTGCTTCAGAAGAGGGCAAACACTTGCATGCCATTGATGGCATCTTCCATAAGATCCTTACGGAAGACTTCAAAACATGCAAATACTTCGACTTTGGCACATCCAATGAGGACGGGGGACATTATCTCAATGAGGGCCTCATCTATCAAAAGGAAGGGTTCGGAGGCAGAGCCGTGTGCTACGACTGGTATGAAGTAATGATCAATTAGCAATATGTATTTGTCTTTAAAGGATGTCACGAATCTCCATCTCGCAGAGATTGAGAACGCCATAAAACAGGTCGTGGAGAGCGGACGGTATCTCCAGGGAGAAGCGACACGACAGTTCGAAAGTGATTACGCAAAATATATCGGGGGGCGTCCCTGCAAATGTATCGGATGCGGAAACGGCCTTGATGCACTGACACTCATCTTCCGCGCTTATAAAGAGATGGGACAGTTGAAGGAGGGAGACGAAGTTATCGTCCCGGCCAACACTTATATTGCCTCCATCCTCTCTATCACAGAAAACAGGCTCAAACCGGTACTGATTGAACCGAATATACACACGCTTGAGATTGATGACACGCTTGTAGAGCAAGCGATAACACCGAAGACAAAAGCCTTATTGCTCGTCCATCTCTATGGCCGTTGCGCCATGACAGGACGTATTGAATCCATTTGCCGTGAGCATCATCTGCTCTTGGTGGAAGACAACGCTCAGGCGCACGGTTGTACCTACAAAGGAATCCACACAGGTGCATTGGGCCATGCTGCTGCTCACAGTTTCTATCCGGGAAAAAACTTGGGAGCATTAGGCGACGCAGGGGCTATCACAACTTTTGATAAAGAGCTCGCCGACATCTGCCGGGCCTTGGGTAATTATGGCTCTTCGCGCAAATATGTCTTCCCTTACAAAGGCCGGAATAGTAGGATCGATGAGATTCAGGCTGTAGTGCTGGATATTAAGCTCAAATATTTAGATGCAGAGAATCAGCGGAGAAAGGAGATAGCAAAGAAGTATTTTGACGAGATAGACAACTCACTGATAGATCTCCCCATGAAGAACAGCGATGCAGACAATGCCTTTCATATTTTCCCCGTGCTGTGTGAGACAAGGGACAACCTGCAGAAATATCTTTCCGAAAAAGGCATTGATACGATGATTCATTATCCCATTCCGCCCCACAAACAGGTATGTTATAAGGAATGGGGCAACCTCTCATTGCCAATCACCGAGAAGATACACCGTGAGGAACTAAGCCTGCCGTGCAACCCTTGCCTTAAAGATGAAGAGGTTGAGAAAGTGGTTAATGCGATCAACGGTTATAAAGGTTATTGATTTATACGGCTGTACAGTTTCTTCACTGACAAGACGAAACTGAGCATCGTCAACATGACACCCACAACCCAATAGACCCAGTTATGATCCGTCCACGTAAGACCATAGGCTATGATACCGATAGGTAACTGCTGAAGCAACAAGTACCAGCAAGTCTTTGATAAGTAATAGCTGTATCGGTATCGCATATAAACGTTGAGCATGACAAAATCAAATATTGCAACAAGGACCAGGGCTAATCCTAACCCAAGGAGACCAATAGCATGAAAACAGATGAAGGAAAGCAGAACATAAACTATCGTATAGATCCCTTCCATTAGAAGATAAGCTTTGGAGTCGCTGCGTGCCAATGGGAGATAGGCAATAGGGAGTTTCGCTGCCCGGAGATACAATGCCAAGGCAGACAACTGTGCCATGGCCACCACCGGAGCGAAGGCCCCCGAATAGAGTAGGGGTATAATGAACGGAAGGCCGATGATGAGCGCTACAAGCATAGGCGAAATAATGAGTAGCGACACTTCTATTTGTTTATTTACCGTATCGTTGAGAATGGCTCCCGTCTTTACTATTGATGAGAGTCTCGGGTAGTAATCCGTCTCCATAGCAGAGAAGACCATACCACCATAGGTGACAGTAATCATGACCCCCGCATTGTAAAGACCCAGCATATCAGGAGACCCTGTGTTGTTTACAAAAGAACGGATCAGAAAGTCGGCACCACTACCGAACATCCCGGCAAGGAGAAAAGCTACACCCAGTTTGATCATTCCCCATCCTCTCATCAATATCGGTTTATTGAAGGCCCAATGCGACGGATAGTAATGATAGGAATAGGTAACTGTCACGATCATCTGTGACAAGGCAATAATCACCATTGATGGAACGATAGCCTTGACACGCCACACGACGAAGAGAGGAACGGACAAGACAAGAGCAAGGATGACATTGATGATAGAGACGCTCGCCAAGCCTTTCAGATGCCGGGTACCTTTCAGGATTGCAAGCTCACCGCCGGTGATAGCTGTCATAGCCACGACTGGAGACAGAAGAAGAAAGTGTAAGGTATGCCTGCCCCAGCTGAAGGTGTAACGACTCAGAAGTGGACTGAACACGGCACAGACCAATAAACCTAACAACGCCGTGAGAAGACTCCAGGCACGTATGACCTGGACCGAATGACAAAGGGATCGAGAATCTCCAATGCCATACGACTCAGAGATGCTTTTTACAGCACTCGTTCCTAACCCGAGGTTTGTAGCGCTGCTTACAAAGTTGACGGTAGAATTGAAAAGCGACATCAGACCCATACCCATCGGGCCTAAGAGCAAGGCCACGATCTTATTGCGTACAAGAGCCACCAAAATGCTGATCCCTTGTACGCCACCGAAAAGACCTGTAGATTTCAGAATATGCTTGAATGCGTTATCGCGGTTTTCGTCTTCCATCTATCAGATAACGCAACATACAAAAATTTATTATTATTCAACTGACAATAACCACCAGCACTCCTCTTGCTGCCTGTGCACCCATGACGAGCGCCTGCTCGATATCAGCTGTCTTCGAAGGTCCACTGATGAACGTGCCGAACTGATACCTTGAGTCAAATCCAATGCGTTTGTATGCCTCGTGCATATTATTGACGATATTATTTTTATCGAGAATAATGACAAGATACTCAGAGATGAAGCATACTGCTTTCTCTTTCATCGTCTGCGGAATCCAGATACAGC
>CALJCU010000240.1 GCA_938023885.1 uncultured Prevotella sp.
ACAAAGATTTTACCATTGCGTGTCACAAGGGTCTGAAGCACAGTGCTGCTCTCCAAGGAAGTATCATCTCCATGAATATAACTGCTCTTATAAAAGTCAATGGCATTGGGCGTGCTGATCTTTCCTGAGAATGTCAACAGTCCTCCATTCGTAGAGACGAGCATTATCCCCGTTGAGGTCTCCGTGATACGGCGTACATCCATGAAATCGCCCGCAGGATAGTTTCTAAGAAGATTAGAACGATTGATGAATCTTACTCCACCTTTCCCATTATCCATCACAATATTCAGTCCGCCTCCGTAAGTAGCAATCCATATGCGCCCCATCTTGTCTTGATAGATGTCATAGATGTCATTACTACTGAGGCTCCACCTGTTCTTCGCATCATGCAAGAAGTGAAGGATCTCACCACCATCAAGGCAATAGAGCCCGTCAAGTTTTGAGCCTATCCACATTCGGCCTTTCTTGTCCTGGAAGATGGCGTAGACTCTTGTTGTGAATGGTTGAGGCGCGGATTGCAGCTTCCCGCCTCTGTTCAGATATCCGATGAGTTTCTGTTTTCTGTCATATACCCCGACAACTCCTTCATGGTCACCAGCCCAGATGTTACCTTTGCTGTCCTCACAAAGTGATCGGACCTCCTGGTTAAGGACCAGGGTGGCGCGATGGACACGGCGTAACCTGAAGTCAACGCATGTCAGATCGCGCTCTCCACAGAACCAGAGATTATGCTGGTTATCAATAAAGTATTTCTTGATAAGCGGCAGACTGGAGTATTCTGCCCCTTCTGTTCTTAGGACATAAGGTACAAGTTTGTGAGCTTGCTCATCATAATAACTGAATGTCCCTCCTTCCGGGACGGTCCATACTGTTCCATGCTCATCCTGATAAAAGAAAGGCCTCTCGCTCTTCGTTCTGTTAATCAAGCCTTCAGTTGTTGCCTGCAGCCATTCAGTCTTGCCGTCAGGCCAGCGCATCATGATGCCGTCATTATCAGTGAACATCCATATCCTGCGATGAATCAGTAAAGATTTTTTTTACTGTCTGCGTCATTACCATCGGATGGAGCAATTTCACAAGGGTCCCTTTCCGGAAACGGGTGTCAAAGACAATGAGTCCACAATCGGTTCCTATAAGCAGTTGCTGTTGTCCATAGCTGCATAGGTCATAGATAGTAGAGACCCTTACTCCAATGTTCTCAGCGTGTAAGCACTTCTCACCTTTGCCGATGGAGGCCAGCTTTCCGTCTGTTGATACGAACCATGTCCGGTTCCCGAGGTCAGCCATGTTACAGGCTTTGAAATGAGGGAAGTCGGCAACACCGAATAGTTTTAATCCTTTGCTTGTAAACAACCATTCGCGCCCGAATTTATCGAGCATAGCCTTGAGAAGGGTAAAGCCTTTGTATTGCGTGATACCTTCTTTTCCCTGCATATCATGATCCTTGATACGCAGATTAGTCTGACAGCCTTTCTCTCCCGCAATCCAAGTATAACCGTCAGTAAGGGGATAGATATCACGCATCGCTTTACAGCTCTCTCCTCTATCGTGAAGAATCTGTCCGACGCTCACATACTTACATTGGCCTGTATCGAAGAGATATAGTTTTCGGTCGTAGGTGATGCACCACAGGTCTCCATTAGAATTGGGCTGCATATTGAAAATGCGGTTGGAAGACAACACCTCCATCTTACCGGGAGCATCCCGGTAAGTAGTGAAACTATAGCCGTCAAAATAGCTCAAACCGTTCCAAGTACCGAACCACATTAGTCCGTCACGTGTCTGGCCTATGCTGGAAAACAGATTCGCCGCAAGTCCGTCATTCATGGAGAAAGTACGGACATTGCAATAAACCTGTGCCTTGACGCTGGCCTTATCAATAAGAATAAGTAAGCATAGCAACAAGATGATGGCCGGATGTGTATGTAAGTATTTGTCAGTGTGCCTCATATCGTCTGCAAACTTACATATTTTTTTTAAATGCCACAATAATATTATCAAATAATTATGTAGATTGTTCTTTATCTATTTGGTACGACTACAAAATAAAACACACAAATCCGTACAATATTACGACACAATATTATTTATTCTTAATAGTTTTGCACACGGTAAGGATATAACTATAACGAAATAACGATGATACGACAATTAGGCCTATTATGCTTTTCTTTATTGGCTCTTGGTGCTCAGGCCCAGACAGCTTCCCATACGTGGAATCCAAATTTGCAAGGAGGACGCTATCGTAATCCCATCATCAATGCTGATTACAGTGATCCGGATGTATGTCGCGTTGGGGATGACTATTACATGACAGCTTCATCATTTGCCTGCTTCCCGGGTCTGCAGATTCTTCATTCCACAGACCTTGTCAACTGGACGATTATTGGTGCGGCACTGAAAGACCATTACCCTGTTCTTCCTCAGTATAAAGATACAGATTTGGATTATCGGAAGAAGACTCAGCATGGCAACTACGTTTGGGCGCCGTCCATCCGTTATCACGATGGATGGTTCTATATCTTCTGGGGAGATCCCGATCAGGGACTATTCATGGTGAAGACGCAGAATCCTGCCGGAGACTGGACTGAACCGGTGCTTGTGAAGGAAGGCAGAGGACTTATCGATTGTTGTCCCCTGTGGGACTCTGATGGAAAGGCTTATCTCTCTCATGGTTGTGCGGGAACCCGTGCGGGAGTGAAAAGTGTGCTCTTTGTCGCACCTCTGTCGGCCGATGGTACACATGTCACGGGTCCTTCGCGCATTGTCTATGACGGGCATGAGAACCAGCCGACGATTGAAGGAACAAAGTTATACAAGCATGATGGATATTATTATATTTTCTCCCCTGCTGGCGGTGTGAAGTTCGGTTGGCAAGTAGAATTGCGTAGCAAGTCACTTTACGGTCCCTATGAAGAGAAAGTGACGTTGGCTCAGGGTAAAAGTAAGGTCAACGGACCTCACCAAGGAGCATGGGTGGATACACAGAACGGAGAGGACTGGTTCCTTCATTTTCAGGACAAGCATGCTTATGGCCGTGTGACTCATCTTCAGCCTGCCAAGTGGAAAGACGGATGGCTCGTTATCGGTGAGGACAAAGATGGCGACGGATGTGGTGATGCCGTAGACTCATATAAGAGGCCTGACTTACCTTCTTCCGGAGATATTCAGCCACAGGAAGACGATGAATTCAGCAATAGTGAGTTAGGCAAGCAGTGGCAGTTTGAAGGCCCCTGGAGTCAATATTGGTACTATTGTGACGCGAACAATGGCCGGTTGAGACTTTACGGTCCTCAGCAGCCTGGGGGCTTCCGTAATCTCGGTGACCTTCAGAATGTACTCTTGCAGAAACTTCCTGCGGAGAATTTCACGGCTACGGCGCGTATCCGTTTCATTCCCAATCCGGACTTCAAGCCCAAGGGTGAGGAAGGAGGCTTTGTTCTGATGGGACAAGATTATGCAGGCATCAAGTTTGTCAGTACTGCTGGTGGTTGCGCTTTACGCTATGTTGTTTGCAAGGGTGCACAAGATGGAAAAGCGGAGCAGACGATAGCAGAGATGTCTGTGCCCCTTAAAGCTATGCCAAGACCTTACACACAGAAATATGCTGTGGATGACATTCCGCAGGCCCGTCCTGCTACACCTTATATTTATGTGCGTGTGAAGGTGTGGAGCACGGGTATAAGCAATGCTATTCAAGGCCATGCACAGTTCTCCTGGAGCAAGGATGGAAAGCAATATAACGATGTCGGTGAGCCGTTCACCATTGTTGAAGGCAAATGGATCGGCGCAAAGCTTGGGTTCTATTGCATGAAACCAGCCCCGAAAAACGATTCTCCATTTTTAGATGTTGACTGGATTAGATTTGGAAAATAATGTGAATGGGCGACCTAATGGCCGCTCATTAAATATGATCCGTCCATTAAATGCACACACGCCGGCACATCGTCTTAACGTCATCGTCTTTAATGCCATTATCTTTAGTGTCATCTTTTCGTTTCTGCGTAACGGTCGGTTGTTGAATGTCACACGATCCATTCCAATGATTCTCCACATATACCAAGGGATCCGTGATACTATTTTCCCCGGTGTATCACTGTTCCGTTGGCCTGATGGGTAGCCAACACGAGCACCTCTGCAATCTGCACATGCTCAGGGGCTGAAGCCGCATAGAAAGCCACATCGGCAATGTCGGAACCCCTGAGCGGTGTAATGCCTTTATACACATTATCAGCACGCTGCGTGTCACCATGGAAGCGGATGTTGGAAAAGTTGGTTTCTACAAGTCCCGGCTTGATATTGGTGACACGTAGTCTGGTATCAGCCACATCGATACGCAGGCCGTCAGTGATAGCCTTCACGGCAGCTTTCGTAGCACAATAGACATTGCCTCCGGCGTATGCGGCATCACCTGCTACACTGCCAATATTAATAATGTGTCCGTGATTGTGCGCTACCATGCTTGGGACAATGAGGCGCGTCATGGTCAGGAGACCCTTGATGTTCGTATCGATCATCTGATCCCAGTCATCGAAGTTGCCGAGATATTCCGGATCAAGTCCGCGAGCCAATCCTGCGTTGTTGATGAGCACATCAATGAACTTCCAGTCCGTAGGAAGGCTCTTCAATGCCTCCTCTGCAGCCTTCCGGTCCCTGACGTCGAAAGTGAGAGTTATAACTTCGGATCCTTGTTTCTCGAGTTCCGTCTTGAGCCTAGCAAGTCTCTCCTCGTTTCTTCCTGTAATGATGACATCGTATCCGCCTTCAGCGAAACGGCGTGCGCACCCCTCGCCTATCCCGCTGGTGGCACCCGTGACAAGAACTGTTTTCTTTTTCATGAGTAGTTGTTTATTTTGTTGTTGAGTTTTATTTGTGTGAAGCTGTGGCTCAAAACTGCTATGGCCCCGAAGGGGCGTAATGTTAGTTGCCGGTTTGTTGGCTGTGGGCCGGGAAATAAGGGAAAGGGCCTTAGAGTTTATCACCGTAGCATAAATCTCCGGCATCACCGAATCCCGGAACAATGTATTTATGCTCATTCATTCCCGGGTCGATGGCTGCACACCATATCGTGGTTTTGTCCTCGGGGAAGACTTTCTCGATGTGGCCGATACCCTCCACGGTGGCAATGACGCAACACACATGGATACGTTTCGGTGTGCCTTTCGTTAAGAAAGCCTTGTAGCCGAGCTCCATACTCCCTCCCGTGGCGAGCATCGGGTCTGCGATGATAAGTGTCTTCTCGTCGATGGAAGGTGTAGCGAGATATTCGACATGGATGCCAACCTCATGATGCGCCTCGTCTTTATACTCACGGTAAGCTGAGACAAAGGCGTTTCCGGCATGATCAAAGACATCGAGGAAGCCTTCATGGAAAGGAAGTCCTGCACGGAAGATTGTGGCAAGCACCACTTTATCTTTGGGTACATTGACGCGGGCGATACCCAGCGGTGTCACCACATCTTTCGATTCATAATCAAGTCGTTTCGAAACTTCAAAGGCCTCATACCAGCCGATACGGCGGATGTTGTTGCGAAAGAGCAACCGGTTCTTCTGATAATCTTTGTTGCGCACCTCGGAGATATACTCGCCAATGATGCTGTTTTCTCTTGAAAGGTTGATTACTTCGATCATATCTTAATTTAAATGTTAGTTTTTATTGTAGAAAGGTGCCCCTACGGTGATACCGACATCAGGTATATTGCGCAATACCAATGCAAAGTTAGCAAAAATCTTTTTATGCAGGCGTGCTGTCTATAAAAAACTTATCCACTCTTTGCCAACCTCAAATTACAAAACGAGACGGCGAAAAGGAGTTTTTTAATTCTTTAACCTAAAAAAGGCTTAGAATGGTGGAAATAATGCACGACACCTTTTGTCATGCAACTACTTTTTGTTACCTTTGCCCTCATAAACGAAGAAGTTTATTTGCGATAGAATAGAAAAGAGTACATTAAAGCATATTTTTTATTCACAACTAATACATTTTTACGAAATGGCAAAGTTTGATAAATCAGTTTTAGCAAGCTACGGAATCCAGACAGGTACTGCTGAGGTTCTGTACAATCCTTCTTACGAGGTACTGTTCAATGAGGAGACCAAAGAGAGTCTTACAGGCTACGACAAGTGCGTAGAGACAAAGCTGGGTGCAGTGAACTGCATGACCGGCATCTACACTGGCCGTTCTCCTAAGGATAAGTTTATCGTTGACGATGAGACTTCTCACAATACCGTATGGTGGGACTCTGAGGAGTACCACAACGATAACCACCGCGCCACCAAGGAGGCCTGGAAGGCCGTGAAGAAGATCGCTCAAAGTGAGCTGTCCAACAAGAAGCTGTATGTTGTTGATGGTTATTGCGGCACGCACCGTGACACACGTATGAAGGTCCGCTTTATCATGGAAGTTGCCTGGCAGGCCCACTTCGTGACGAACATGTTCATCCGTCCGAAGACGGAGGCTGACTTCGAGCAGGAGCCTGACTTCATCGTTTACAACGCATCCAAGGCAAAGGTGGAGAACTGGAAAGAGCTCGGTCTGCACTCTGAGACGGCTGTTGTCTTCAACGTTACTTCTAAGGAGCAGGTTATCATCAACACCTGGTACGGCGGTGAGATGAAGAAGGGTATGTTCTCTATGCAGAACTACTTCCTCCCGCTTCGTGGCATCGCTTCTATGCACTGCTCTGCCAACACGGACATGAACGGTGAGAACACCGCTATCTTCTTCGGTCTGTCCGGTACGGGCAAGACCACGCTGTCTACTGATCCTAAGCGCAAGCTCATCGGTGATGACGAGCACGGATGGGATGACAAGGGCGTGTTCAACCTCGAGGGTGGCTGCTATGCCAAGGTCATCAACCTCGACAAGGACGCTGAGCCTGACATCTATGGCGCTATCACACGTGACGCTCTGCTTGAGAACGTTACCGTTGACAAGAATGGCAATGTAGACTTCGCTGATAAGAGCGTTACGGAGAATACCCGTGTGTCTTATCCTATCTATCACATCAAGAACATCCAGCGGCCTGAGAGCCAGGGGCCCGCTGCAAAGCAGGTTATTTTCCTGAGCGCTGATGCCTTCGGTGTGCTGCCTCCTGTTTCTGTTCTGAATGCTGAGCAGACTAAGTATTACTTCCTCTCTGGCTTCACGGCCAAGCTGGCTGGCACAGAGCGCGGCATCACAGCGCCTACCCCGACTTTCTCCGCCTGCTTCGGCCAGGCATTCCTCGAACTGCATCCTACAAAGTATGCTGAGGAGCTCGTCCGCCACATGCAGAAGAGCGGTGCTAAGGCTTACCTCGTCAACACTGGCTGGAACGGTACCGGCAAGCGTATCTCTATCCGCGACACACGTGGTATTATCGACCGTATCTTGGATCACGAGATCGACAAGGCTCCTACGAAGACCATTCCTTACTTCAACTTCGTCGTTCCTACAGAGCTCAAGGGTGTGAATAAGGATATCCTTGATCCTCGCGACACTTACAAGGACGCTTCCGAGTGGGATGCTAAGGCAAAGGATCTGGCTGCCCGCTTCATCAAGAACTTCAAGAAGTACGAAGGCAATGAGGCCGGCAAGGCTCTCGTAGCTGCAGGTCCTCAGCTCTAAGCTGTCAACTGTAAGATTTCTAATCTTTCTATGTATAAGGCAGGAGAACATTGTTTCTCCTGCTTTTTTGTTTTCACGGTTTTATCACAAAATTACAAAATCATTTCTTTACCCTCGTTGCTCTGATAAAATAGCAGATCAGGCAGATGTAAGCCACAAGCGATGCAACTTCCGAGAGCGGATTGCTCCACCATCGGTCAGCGATAGACAGCTCGATGCCGCCGAACTTCAACAACGCTGAGACAACGCCCATCAAAGCTCCACCTGCAATGAATCCACTTGCGATGAGTGTACCCTTCTCTCCCCGGGCCTTGTTGGCTGCTGCATCCCTCGAGCGGGTCGTGACAAACCAGTTGATGGCGCCACCTACGACAAGCGGCACGTTGAGCTCCAGCGGAATGAACATGCCGAGGGCAAAAGCGAGAGCCGGAATGTGACAGCGGTCGAGGACGATAGCCATCACGGCTCCGATAGCATAGAGAATCCACGGTGCCCCTACTCCATTCATCAGCGGATCAATGACAGCAGCCATGGCGTTAGCCTGCGGAGCGGCGAGCTGGCCACTCGCGAAGCCATAGGTCTTGTTGAGTACGATCATCACACCTACGACGGTTGCTGCACTAACGATGGTACCCAAGAACTTCCAGGTCTCCTGCTTGGCCGGGGTGGTACCAATCCAGTAACCAATCTTCAGGTCAGTGATGAAACTTCCAGCCATCGACAATGCCGTGCATACTACACCGCCCATAATCAAAGCTGCGAGCATGCCCGACGGACCTTTCAAGCCCACAGCCACCATGACGACAGAGGCAAGGATAAGCGTCATGAGTGTCATTCCAGAGACAGGGTTGCTGCCCACGATGGCGATGGCATTGGCTGCCACAGTCGTGAAGAGGAAGGCGATGACGGTCACCAGGAGGATGCCGGTGACGGCATAGAGCAGATTGCCTTGCATCACACCCAACCAAAAGAACACGAAAGTGATAAGCAGTGTCACGATGGAACCGATGGCGATAATCTTAAACGGGATGTCGCGCTGCGTGCGCTTCACCGTTGCTGCCGCATTGCTCTTTCCTCTCAGTTCCTTCGAGGCAAGGCTGACGGCTCCCTTGATAATGCCCCAACTCCTGATGATTCCGATGACACCTGCCATGGCGATACCGCCGATACCAATGGAACGGGCATAAGCCTTGAAGATATCTTCCGGCGACATGGCCCCAACAGTAGCGGTGATGGCCGGATCCCACATGTTCAGCACCTGATCGTGGAAAATGACAGACATCCCAGGCACGATAAGCCACCACACGGCGAGTGAGCCGAAGGTGATATAGAGTGCATATTTAAGGCCGACAATGTAACCGAGACCGAGCACGGCAGCACCGGTATTGACCTTGAAGACGAGCTTCGCCCTGTCAGCAAGCTCCTGACCGAGACCGATGACGCGCGAGGTGAAGTTCTCATTCCACCAGCCGAAAGTAGAGACAATGAAGTCGTAGAGACCACCGATGATACCCGCGAAGAGCAAGGGCTTGGCCTGATCACCGCCTTTCTCACCCGAGACAAGAACCTGGGTCGTTGCCGTGGCTTCCGGGAAAGGATACCTGCCGTGCATGTCGCTGACGAAATATTTGCGGAAGGGAATGAGGAACAGGATGCCGAGCACTCCTCCTAAGGCCGAGGCGAAGAACATCTTCATGAACGAAGAGGTCATCTCCGGATATTTGGCCTGGAGAATGTAGATGGCGGGGAGCGTGAAGATGGCTCCGGCTACGACGGCACCCGAGCAGGCACCGATACTCTGGATAATGACGTTCTCACCCAACGCCTTGTTGCGCTTGGCAGCCGTACTCACACCCACGGCAATGATAGCGATTGGGATAGCTGCCTCAAACACCTGACCGACCTTCAGTCCTAAGTAAGCTGCGGCGGCAGAGAAGAGCATTGCCATAACGATACCCCACGTCACCGACCATGCGTTGACCTCCGGGTAGACCTTGTCGGGCCGCATGATAGGAGTATACTCCTCCCCCGGCTTTAGCTCCCGGAACGCATTGTCGGGAAGTTGTGCTGTCTCTTTTTCCTTGTCCTGCATATTTTTGTTTATTGATTATTTCACGGTGACATGCCAGCAGCCTTGATTCACCTCATATTTGATGAGACAACGGTTCTTCTTCCGCATGTCGCGCATGACCTCAGCGAGCACCCATTTGAGCGTGTCGTTTCTCACCTCCCGCCGATGCTCTCCCGGAGCCTCCACGGTCTTGTAGCGGTTGTAAGCCACATCGAAGGTGGTGCCGAAGAGATGGCAACTATTTTGCTTGGCATTGGCATTCTTCTTCTGAAGTTTCGCCACGTCGGCTTTTGTACGAAGCACGCTCGTTACGATAATCTTGTGAAGGGGAATATGCTTGACCACCAATGAGTCGTAAAAGTTTCGGCCGATATCCTGAAGAAGCACAGCGGCCCGGGGCACGAGGAAGGGGGAACTATCGCGCAGACGGTCAACGAAGAAGTAAGGGTTGGAACCGATATAAACCAGTGAAGACAGGTGTTTCGAGGCATCGGTACTGTCAGCTACCGGCTTCACGCCCCACTTCTGAGCTGCGAGGAGCTGTACATCGTTCTGATCGGGAAAAGACACCTCGAAACCCGGCACACTATAGATGCGGCTGCTTACCTCCTTGCCGTTTTTATCTTTGAAAGGTGTTTGCATGTCGCCATTCTCCAATGGTACGGGAGCTGCAGCGATCGCCTTACGGCTGCTTGTCGACGTGATGGTCGCGGCTCTTTCCCCTGACTTTGTCGCCTTTCCATTAGTGGCTATTGAGGGGAATATCAGGCGAATAAGAGCAAGAAAGGCAGTCGCTGCAAAGAAGTATATTATGAATTGTCTCTTGGAAATCTTCATCTTAGCCAAATTATTACGCAAAGGTAATGATTTCTATCAACAACAAGGAAAAATTCTTCAAAAATGTTGAACTCTGTGATTCCGCTTTCATTGGCCAGGCTATGGCATGGACTGATATCAGATAAACTGCATCAGAATATCCCACACGGCGATAATATGGCACACACTGCCGAGGAGTACGAAGAAGTGAAAGACCGTGTGCATGTATTTGCGCTTATGTTGGGTATAGAACAAGGCACCCGTGATGTAAGCCACGCCCTCGGCAATGATCCATATCACGGCACTTGCCGACACGCAATCGACCAGAGGTTTGAATGCTACGAGCACACTCAGCCCCATGCCGATGTAAGCCAAGGTCTCGATGTTACTGTGTCCTTCGAGATGACGGAAAGAGATGATGGTTCCCAAGATGGCACAGAGCCACACGAAAATGAACAGTCCCCATCCCCACAGGCCCTGTTGGCGCAGGGCGATGAGTGTGATCGGTGAATAGGACCCGGCGATGTGCCAGTAGATGGCGGCATGATCCCACTTCCGCAGCCGCTCCTTCCATACGGACCGTGCCGAAAGCGCGTGGTAGACCGTAGAAGCGACATAGCTCGAGAGCATGCCGAAGAGATAGAGGATGACGCCAGCCGAAGCCCATCCGTTATGGTAACGGAAGCACCAGACAAGGAAGACGGCACCGAAGACTACACCAAGGACTATTCCCCCGGCGTGGCTCCATGAGTTCCATAGCTCTTCCTTATGAGAGAAAAATATCTTTCTGTGCATTCGTATGTTTCTTCCGCAGGTGACGGCCCTAGTGGCCGTCCGCCAACAGCAAAGTTAACAATAAATGCAAAAACCGCAAAGGAAACCGCAGAATTTTCATCTGCGATCTCTTTTGCGGTCATAGTATGAATTGCCTTCAGCAATTGATGCTTCTGCATTTGACTGTCTTTTGGGTTTCTGTCCTACTGGCGGACTTCTCCCTTTTAGTTCTTGAACACGAGCCCTTTGCCGTCGGCATCGATAATGATAGGCTTGTCGCGAAGCACCTGCTCTGCAAGAATCTTCTTGGAGAGGTCATTAAGGACATAGTCCTGAATGGCGCGCTTCACAGGACGAGCACCAAAATCAGGATC
>CALJCU010000241.1 GCA_938023885.1 uncultured Prevotella sp.
TGAGAAGGGGCACACCCTATCAGGGGTGCCCCTTTCTTCAACATAGAAGAAAATGTTGTCGGAGAGACAACAGTGAAAAACACCATCAGAAATGACAAGTGAAGTAATAATCGATGTTAAGCCTAAAGAGATCTCCATAGCCTTACTCGAAGACAAACGGCTGGTAGAATACCAAAACGAGTCACGGTCGGCCAACTACTCTGTAGGTAACATCTACGTCGCCAAAGTGAAAAAACTCATGCCGGGTCTCAACGCATGTTTCGTGGATGTAGGTTATGAGCGCGATGCTTTCTTGCATTATCTTGATTTGGGTAGTCAATTTAACTCCTACGCTAAGTACCTCAAGCAGGTAGAAAGCGACCGCAAACACCTCGTACCCTTTTCCAAGGCGTCCCGCCAGCCCGATCTTCAGAAAGACGGCAGTGTGCAGCAGACGCTCAAAGTAGGACAAGAGGTTCTTGTACAAATTGTCAAGGAGCCTATCTCTACAAAAGGTCCGCGCTTGACGGCTGAACTGAGCTTTGCAGGACGTTTCCTCGTCCTCATTCCTTTCGGTGACAAGGTATCAGTATCGTCGAAAATCAAGAGTGGTGAGGAGAAATCAAGGCTCAAACAACTTATTCAAAGCATCAAGCCCAAAAACTGTGGCGTCATTGTGCGTACAGTAGCCGAAGGCAAAAGGGTGGCTGAGCTCGACGCTGAGCTGAAGATCCTCACGGGCAGATGGCAGGATGCTATCAACAAGGTACAGAAGACGCAGCAACGGCCACAGTTGATCTATGAAGAGACAGGCAGAGCAGTGGCTATGCTTCGTGATCTTTTCAATCCGACTTACGAGAATATCTACGTCAACGACGAGACTATCTGCAAAGAGGTAAAAGATTATGTGATGCTGATTGCCCCTGAAAAGGCAAACATCGTTAAGACCTACACCGGAAAGGTGCCTGTCTTCGATAATTTTAATGTCACCAAGCAGATTAAGGCCAGCTTTGGTAAGACCGTCAACTATGCCCATGGCGCCTACCTCATCATTGAGCACACCGAAGCCATGCATGTGGTAGATGTCAACAGTGGCAACAGGTCGAAGAATCAAAACGGACAGGAAGGCACGGCTCTTGATACCAACCTCGGTGCAGCCGATGAGCTCGCGCGACAGTTAAGACTACGTGATATGGGAGGTATCATCGTAGTGGACTTCATCGACATGAACCTTGCCGAGGACCGTCAGATGCTCTATGAGCGTATGTGCAAGGACATGCAGAAAGATCGTGCACGCCACAACATCTTGCCACTGAGCAAGTTCGGGCTCATGCAGATCACCCGACAACGCGTAAGACCGGCGATGGATGTCAATGTGGAGGAGGAATGCCCTACATGCGGTGGCACAGGAAAGATTCGCTCAAGTTTTCTGTTCACGGATCAATTAGAGAGAAAAATTGACCAGCTCGTCAACAAGATAGGTATCAAGAAGTTCTATCTCTATGTTCACCCCTACGTTGCGGCTTATATCAATCAAGGCATTGTGAGCCTCAAGCGCAAGTGGCAGATGAAGTATGGATTTGGAGTACATGTCTACTCTTCTCAGAAACTCGCTTTCCTTCAATACGAGTTCTATGACGACCACGGTGAGTTCATAGACATGAAGGAAGAGAACGAAGCAAAATAAAAGAAAAGCCGTAGTGCACTTAGCATTTTACGGCTTTTCTTTTTCTATTATTCCAGCTAATACCTATTATTTCCCGTTCTTCTTATAGCTTAATACTGCCCACGTATCCATGCCAATAGCAAAGACAGAAAGAATGAGCACTTGTTGACGGATGGATGAGAAGTCTCCTCCTCTCACATAAACTGTACGGATGGCATCCATGAAGCATCGCATAGGATTGATAATCGTGATGTGCTGCGCCCAGTCGGGCATACTACGTACCGGTGTAAACAATCCGCTCAGTAGGTTGAAACAGACCACGATGAACCACATGATGAAGATGGCCTGCTGCATCGTATCGTTGTAATTGGACACTATCAAGCCTATACCACTGAAGATAAAAGCAAGCAGAACAGCTAACAGGTAGACCCATCCGACAGAACCAGCAGACATGAAGCCATACATCGCCCAGGCAACAAACAGACAGACTGTCATCACCAACAGTCCAATGACCCAGTAAGGAATGAGTTTGGCAAGGATGAAGTCCATCTTACTCACAGGTGTGACATTTATCTGCTCTATCGTCCCAGCTTCCTTCTCTCCCACGATATTCAATGCCGGGAGAAAGCCGCAAAGCAGCATCATCACCATGCCTATCAATGCAGGAACCATAAAGAGTTTATAGTCCAGTCGTTTGTTGTAAAGATAGAGTTCGGATACTTGTCGGGAAGAGGCCTTGAACGCATTGATGACAGATTCGCTATTGGAAGCATCCGAAAGATTTGCCGCTACAATATTGGAGAGATAGGAAGAACCGAGCCCCCCCTTCTGTCCATTGACAGCATTGGCTGCAATCAGCACGCTCGCTTTCTGTCCCAATACAAGATTCTTCGCATAATGGGGCGGTATCACAGTTACTACATCAGCGTCACTACACTCAATATCTTTCAGTGCTTCATCATAACTCGCCTTCTGACCACCAAAATGAAAATAAGGCGAGTGTTCGATATGATGGACAAGACACTGCGACTCTACCGAACGGTCATTGTCAACGACATCCACCTTGATATTCTTCACCTCCATGTTCATCACCCAGGGCATCACGCACGTGATGATTACAGGGTATACCACGATTAATCGCGGCAAAAACGAATTGCGCCTGATCTGTGTGAACTCTTTACGCAAAAGATATTTCAGTATCATAATTCCTTCGTTTTAACGACTATTCCAGTCTTGTCTTGAAATTGGTGAGTGCAACACCTAAAAATACGACGGTCATCACTGTGAGAATGACAAGTTCATGCATCACTTGCTGCAGTCCTACACCCATGATCATTAGCTTCCGCATAGCACTGACATAGTAGCGCGGTGGCATCACAGCACAGATCCACTGCAGGATCTCCGGCATACTCTCTATAGGGAATATCATTCCCGAGAGCATCAGACAAGGCATGAGCAACATCATTGCAGACATGAGCAATGCTACCAACTGTGTCTTGGCAACCGTAGAGATAAGTAATCCGAGGCTCAAGGCAAGGAAGATATACATCAGGGATACAAGATAAATCCACACGATACTTCCCGACAACGGCACCATCAGCACATAACGCGACAAGAGAAGGATTGATGTCAGGATAACAAGGGATAATACGATATAAGGCACAGCCTTGGCAATGATAATCATCAACGGGCGCACCGGACTGACAAGCAGAACCTCCATAGTCCCCCGTTCCTTCTCTCGCACAATGCTGATCGATGTCATCATGGCACCAATGAGGAACAGCAACATACCCATGATGCCCGGCACAAAGTTGTAAGCGCTCTTCATCTGCGGATTATAGAGCAGCTTGATGGAGACCAATGAGGGCGTGCTGACTCCGAGATCACTCATCAGATGCTGCGTGATAATCTGTCGGGCATAGCTCACATACTGCTGCGCCATATTCGGGTCACTGCCGTCGGCGATAAGCTGAACAGAAGCGCTTCGGTCCGGGATATGACTGGCAAAGTCGGGTGAGAAAGCCACGATGAGGTCAGCTTTCTGATCACGCATAAGCCGCTCTGCAGCAACTGTAGATGGCGCAGTAGCCTCAATCTCAAAATATTGTGAAGCCTCAATAGCATGGACCAATGGGCGCGTGGCATTGTCCATAGACGCAGTCACCACTACCGTCCGCACATTGCGCACATCATTACTGATGGCAAAGCCGAAAAGC
>CALJCU010000242.1 GCA_938023885.1 uncultured Prevotella sp.
CGTTCCAGATCTTTTTGTATTCGACAGTCGACTCATCTTTCAGATTGTCGGCTACCTGATATTCCTTGAAATAAACACCATGCACAAGCGCATCGACATCAGTATCTTTAATTTTGTCGAAGAACTCAAGGACAGTAGAGAACTGGACATAGTCAACATGATAACCGAAGACCTGCTCGAAGGCCACCTTGTCGCCATCAGTCACCGCCACGTTGTTCATCTGGTCACCAAAGCGGATGATGAGGCAGTCCTGTGCATCAGCTACACCGACGCAGACACGCTCCCACACAGCGATATGATCCTGCGTCTTGGGGTCTTTCCAATAGCCGATGACGGTCTTGCGGGGCTTGCGCAGACGAGAGAGGATATGTGCGTATTCGCGGTCGCCATGAGCACTCTGGTTGAGGTTCATGAAGTCCATGTCCATGGTCTCGTAAGGAATCTTCTCGTTGTATTGGGTATGGAAGTGGAGTAATGGCTTGCGGAGAATCTCCATGCCTTTGATCCACATCTTCGCTGGAGAGAAGGTGTGCATCCAGCAGATAACGCCTACACACTTGTCATCAACGTTGGCGCGGTTCATGACATCAGCCGCTTCCTTGGAACTGTTGGCTGTACCTTTATATACCACCTTGATGGGCAGACGGCCGGAGTCGTTCAGGCCTTCCACCATCTCTTTGGAGTGACCATCAACCTGCTTCACGGCATCGCCTCCGTAGAGGAGCTGTGCGCCTGTTACCCACCAAATCTCATAATTGTCAAATGCTTTAACCATAGCTTTTAGTTTTTTCTGTGTTTATTATTTGTTCTTTTTAATTTGTCCGTAGTACGCGTTGGGACCGTGCTTGCGGGAGAAATGCTTCTCGATGAGCAGAGGGTTCATCGTCGTGTCCGGATTGACGGAGAAGGAGATAAAAGCCATCTTTGCCACCTGCTCGGCTACCACTGCGTGATATACAGCCTCATCGGGGTCCTTGCCCCACATGAAGGGTCCGTGGTTCTTTACCAGAACGCCAGGGGTATGAACGGGGTTGATATGATCTTTCTTGAACCGGTTGATGATGACCACGCCTGTGTTGTGCTCGTATTCAGCCATCATATCCTTTGTCATATCATCGGTGCAGGGGATGTCATCGTGGAAATAGTCGGCGTGAGTGGTACCGATATTAGGGATGTCTCTGCCGGCCTGTGCCCATGCTGTAGCGTAGGTAGAGTGGGTATGTACCACACCGCCTACCCTGGAGAAGTTACGATAAATGACGAGGTGCGTTGGAGTATCTGAAGAAGGATTAAGACCGCCTTCTACTACTTTCCCCGTCTGAAGGTCTACGACAACCATATCCTCTGGTTTCATCGTGTCGTAGCTGACACCTGAAGGTTTGATGACAACAAACCCTTCCTCACGGTCAATGCCGGAGACATTGCCCCATGTGAAAAGTACCAGTCCGTGCTTTACAAGGTCCAGGTTGGCCTTACATACCTTTGTTTTAAGTTCTTCAAGCATAATATGTCCCCTTATGGTATAGGTGTCAGGTGAGAGGTGTCAGGTGATAATGTTTACACTGAGTATACCATTAACCCCCAACACCTAACATCCAACACCTAT
>CALJCU010000243.1 GCA_938023885.1 uncultured Prevotella sp.
GCACTTAAGACATATGTGAATGTCTTCCTTGGTATCTTCACAGGTATCCTCAGTTTCTTTCTTGACTTCTACGTTGATGGTGGCTATGAGATGCTAATCATTGCCGGTATGGCTGTAATCTGTCTTCTTCTCCCTGCTTATATCATGAAAAAATAAGAGTTGTCGAGACTTCATAATAATAAGGTGCATATTTCGGGGCAAGTTCCCCCACCATTACGGGATTATTCCCAAGCAATATTTCGGAGCAAAATGGGCCAAAAAGGTCACGTAGACTGTTAAATCAGCATTAAACAAGGCCTTTGTTTCGGAGCAAAATGGACCATCTGGATTTCGCATCTGCCTGTCAGCGACTTTGTTTCGGAGCAAAATCACCCACTTGGTCATGAAGCAGGCAATCCTTGTTTCGGAGCAAAATCACCCACCTAATGAAAAAGCGGTACATTTGCAGCTTGGACTGTCTTATCAGTCTGAGTTCTTATGGCAAATAGAAGTATCGACATGTCAAAATTAAAGGAAGTAATCAGGCTCCATAAGGAGCAAATGTCAAACCGCGAGATCAGCCGTACCCTTGGTATGGACCGCAAGACTATCAGGAAGTATGTCAGTCTTGTAGACAAGAATCCTCTGGGCCCGGACGGTCTGCCCAAGCTCGAAGATCCGGCATTGGAAGCAAGATATACGGCGGGTAATGCCGCTTACAGTGAGCAGCGCTTCCAGGATCTCTCCAAGCGTCTGGAGCAGACCATAGCAGACCTCCACAAGACCGGTGTTACGATGTGTCTATTGTGGGAAGAGTACAAGAAAGACTGTCCTGACGGATATGGATACACCCAGTTCTGCTATCACGTGAGCAGCACAAAAAGGCCCATCATTTGTCTTATGTGATGAAGGAAAACCGTGAGGGCGGAAAGGAGATCTTCCTTGATTTTACCGGTAAGAAACTTAGTTATGTTGACCGGCAGACCGGGGAAATACACGAGTGCGAGGTCTTCGTAGCAAGTCTCCCGGCATCTGATTACGGCTATGCGGTAGCCGTTCCTTCACAGACCACAGACGACTTCGTATACGCTGTCAATGAGTGTTTCAAGGCTATAGGCGGAGTACCCAAGATAATAGTTACTGATAACCTCAAGGCATCAGTAATCAAGGCCGACCGGTATGAGCCTGACATCAACCATGTGATGGACAGACTTGCAGAGCATTACGGCTGCGCGGTGATACCTGCTCGGTCTCTACATCCGAAAGACAAGGCTTTGGTAGAGGATCAGGTCAGGCTCGTCTACAGACGTGTCTTTGCCGTTCTGAGGAACATGACCTTCTTCTCCCTTAAAGAGCTGAATGATGCAGTACAGGAATGCATGCTAAAGCATAACCGGCGCCGTATGCAGCAGTACACCTGCACACGGGAAGAGCGGTTTCTTGCAATAGACAAGCCCAAGCTTAATGCGCTCAATCCTGAGCCATACCAGGTGGAATATGAAACGGAGCTGACAGTCCTGGAAAACAGCCATGTCTATCTTGGACGTGACAAGCACTATTACTCAGTACCGTATAAATACATTGGCAAGAGAGCAAAGGTTATCTATACGCGTGATCTTGTAAGCATCTACATAGGAGGAGAGAAGGTCGCCGTACACCATCGGGACAGGCAACCGGGCAGATACACGACAGACAAAACGCATATGCCGTCGTATTATGATGACTACGCACAGGCTTCACCTGCCCGTTATATACAGCGGGGTTATAAGTCTTCTGATCTTCCGGGCAAGGTCATAGAGCGCATCTTCACACGCAACACAAGTAGAGTCCCTGAGCTCTTTTATAAGGGCTGCGACGGCCTCCTACACCTTCAAAAGGTTACCGATCCGCTGCTGTTCGACAAGGCCCTGAAGGCTGCCTTGGAGTATGACCAGTGCAGCTATCACTTCGTGAATCAGATGGTAAAGACCAGATGTGCAGGCCTGCCGTCAGAAGATCCTGTTCAACCGGACTTGTTTCCGGCTCAGGATCATGAGAACATACGTGGACGCAACTATTACGACGGCTCCGATATAACAACAACCTTACAACAATATCCCATCTAAAAATGAATGAAATTTACAATGAACTGAAGGAGCTGCATCTCTCAGGCATGGCCGAGAGATGGCAGACTCTCCTTGAGACCCGAAAGACCAAGGAGGCCACTCTTGACGAAGGCATGGAGATGCTCCTGCAGTCAGAACGTGACAAAAGACAGGAGAACCGCCTGTCACAGC
This sequence comes from uncultured Prevotella sp., assembly GCA_938023885.1. Lineage (GTDB taxonomy): Bacteria > Bacteroidota > Bacteroidia > Bacteroidales > Bacteroidaceae > Prevotella. The sequence goes on from CALJCU010000243.1 coordinate 2,256, forward strand.
TCGTAAAGAACGCGCACTTCCGCTACGAGGCCAGTGTAGAGAAGATATTCTTCGACAGTGCGAACGGACGAGACAAGGATCGGATAATGCAACTGGCTTCGTGTGACTATTTGAAAGCAGGGACCTCTGTACTAATATCCGGTCCTACTGGCGTTGGCAAGAGCTGTCTTGCTACAGCATTAGGAAGACAAGCTTGCCTCTATATGGTTACAAGGTGAGCTACTACAATATGCAGAAACTCAATGAGGCTGTAAACCTGGCAAGAATCGAAGCCAAGATATCCAAGTTCTTCGATAAGCTGTCAGAAGTGGATCTTTTGATAATCGACGACTTCGGACTGGTTAAACTAAGCGGACAACAGCTTATTGACTTCATGGAGATCATCGAAGACCGGCATGCCCGAAGGTCTACTATCATCGCCAGCCAACTTCCAATAGCTGACTGGTATGATGTCCTGTCCAAAAATAAGACCATCGCAGACTCCATTTTGGACAGAATCGTTAAAATATCATATCGTTTTGAGCTGAAAGGAGACAGTTTAAGAAAATAATTATAATTTTGCCGCACCATCTGTATCGCCATATCTAAGGTGGGGGATTTTGACCGAAACAGGTGGGGGACTTTCACCGAAATAAGCATGAAAAAGAAAATTTTGATAACCATCCTTGTGATATTGGTTGCGCCGATTATTTTTCTGGCACTCTATTCCACATACTGTAATATAGTCTATGAGGGTGAAGAAGACAGTGTAAAGGTGTCTTACTTGAAAGGCCATAAGTTTGTCATTGATGATAAGTGTGTCAGTATTCCCCAGGCTTTTGGTACGAAGATCCCGACTGGGAAAGGATGTGTGTTTCTCTTCGGAGAACTGCATGGATTCTCATCAAACCATCTGTTGGACGCGAAACTGCTGATTTCCCTGAGTAAGAACAGGGGTGTGAGGACTTATGGCGCAGAGATAACAGCGGAGGATGCCGAGAAACTGAACCATATCATCGATACTGACAGTCTGGATGAGAAAGGTTTGGCTTCTGTAATCCATGATATCGGGAAAGATACACCGCAGAACCAGACGGTCGAATACATGAATAAATGGAAAGAAATTTATGCCTATAACCGGAACGTGGATAAAGATCATAAGATCCATGTCGTTGGTTTGCTTGGCAAAAAGGATGAACAGAAGGGATTGCTACGAGATCAAGTCATGGCACAGTCGTTGCTGAAATTCATGCTGAACCCTGCAAACAACAGTTTGGTAAAGAACGGCTGCTACTGTTTCGTGGGGCTATCGCATGCTTTTCAGGCGCCGTATGTGATGCAAGGCAGAACAATCCAGACATTTGGAAGCATCCTGAAGGAGCATCAGCTTAAGGTGACATCAATGGTGGAAGCAGCTATTGACAGCTATTGTTATATGCCTAAGGTCGACGGAATGATAACTCCCCCAGATGAAACAACGAAACTTGCCAGCTCTAATGGTCCTCTTTGCTTCTTCAACAATATCATCAATTTAGAGGAGGCCTCTGAGGGCACTAAAGCTGCTATATATGCTCTCGATGGTAAAGGATCTCCATACAGGCATTGCGATGACTTTGTAGGCACAAAGGCAAGTCTTCCGTTCATATATCCGTCCTATCAGAGTCTGCCATCCCATTCTACGCTTGATTATTTTCAGTATGTATTCGTGATCAATGGGCATCAAGTTCCTGAACCCATGAAATGATGCAGCTTTAAAAAAGTTTTCGAAACGTCTAGTTCGCAATCTGAAGAGACTCTATGAACAACTGAGTAAGGTAGATCCCGAGCTGCTCAAACGTGTACTGAATCGGATGAGATTTTTTGGTCATAATTCGCCTGAAATCAAAATAAATGATTAAATTTGTGGCATGATAGACAAGGCATTTATACAAACACTATGCAGGCAAGCGACATTAACAACCTACTTCGGTTTGGTGAACGAATTCAGTTAGAGGTAGAGAAAGCCGAATCAGATATTCCCGAAACAATTTGGGAGACATATTCCTCTTTTGCCAATACACAAGGCGGATACATTCTTCTTGGTATCTTTGGAGATCTAAAGGAACCGGACTTATCGAAGCGTTTCATCGTGACAGGTGTAAAAGATGCAAGAAGGATTCTGTCTGATTTTTGGAATATAATCAACAGCGATAAGCTTAGTGCTAACATTCTCAGGGATGAGGATACCGAAATTGTTGATGTTGATGGAAAAAATGTCGTAAGCATACATGTTCCTCAGGCGGACTACAGGCAAAAGCCTATATACATCAATGGGAATGTTTTCAGAAACACTCTTAAGCGTACCCTTGAAGGTGACTACCATTGTACGGAAAATGAAATCCGTGGAATGATTCATGATGCGAGCGAGTCGGGAAGTGACGGCATGCTGATTGAAAACTATGACATGAACGACATCGATCTTGACTCATTGCATGCATACCGCAGAGTCTTTGAAAACAGACATCCCGGACATGCCTATAATGCATCTGATGATAAGAATTTTTTGCGTGAGTTAGGTGGTTACACACTTCAAGACCGATAATTATCTTTTGTTCTCTACCCCGGGTTCTTTACGCATACCTGTGGAGAGAATCTACAAAGGTGAAAATTCAAGTGCTCGTAACCCTCATCTTCAGAATATGTTTCGGATGATTGGCTTCGGAGAGAGCATCGGATCAGGTTTCCCAGCAATCCTCAAAGCATGGAAGGATGAGAAATGGAGGCAGCCGGACTTGCATGATGATTTCGATATTCATACCGTTGAGTTGAAACTATGGATGGGTTCGTTGTTGCCCAAAGAAACCAGAAAGGTGTTCTTGCATTCGTTGGGGTTTGTAGGGATTGGGGTGTACCGTATTCAATAGAACGTTCCCGTTCAGGCGATGGCGCACATGTCTGGATATTGTTTGCTCGGCCAGTCTCAGCAGGTAAGGCACGGAGGTTGGGCAACACATTCCTGACAGAGGCGATGAACGATAACGGTGTCCTTCATGCAACGACTGCCTTTGGAAAGACGGTAACAGCTATAGGTCTGATAGTCAAGCGTAGAGTCAAGATGTTTTCTTTGCACATATCATCAGCAAATAAAGAAATAGATGACGAAGAAGGATTGTCAAAACAGAAGTAGGGTGGTGTTGGCTGACCGGCAAGTTACTAATCGTTAGCTTGCTGAACAGATGAGAGTTACAGATATGACTGTTTCGTGATGGAAAACTAACAAGATACAACCATCCATGGCGTAATTTGTTAAAATTGCCCGTCTGCTTCAGGTTGATATAAAAGGCTTGCTGGAAATGGATTCTTGTATAGACAGAATTTAAGCATATAAGCAACATGAATTATAAACATAACATACTTAAATGAAAGTTAATAACGATAGAAGAATTAAATTCAATAAAAGAAAAGATGCGGTTTGTTTAGGTGTGGACCAGGAGTGCAACTGGAAACCAACAATAATATTTATTAAAACCAAGAACAATGAAAAGAGAGCATCTTTTTAAACGCAGTTGTCTAAATGCGGCATTGTTAATGCTGTTTGGCTGTTACTCTATAGTGTGCAGCAGTGAAGATAACAACCCCACTCCAGAGCCTCCAAAGCCCGTGGAAGTGTATCAGGACCTGAAAGTATTCCAGCTAAACACATGGTTCGGAGCAACACAAGTGAACAACGCCTATAATGGATTGGTAGATATTATCAATCAGGTAGACCCCGATATTGTGCTGTTGTGCGAGTTGCGTAATGACCTCTTGTTGGAGAAAATTCCCGATGGCGACAGTGAATACACCCATCGTCTTTGCCAATCGTTAAAGACAAAGTACCAGAAAGATTACTATGGGAAGAACCAGGGTACGGTTGTTGGCGTACTGTCGAAGTACGAAATAAAAAGCTTTAAGGTGCTTCCCATGCCGACCGATAACTATATGATAAAGGTAACAGTGGAAGTTCACGGGCAAGAAATGACTTTCTATTCTGCACATCTCGACTATAAGCACTATGCCTGTTATTTGCCGAGAGGCTATAACAGTGGCCCCGATTGGTCGAAATTGCCCAATCCCATTACCGATAGTGAACGGATAATGAAAGACAACCGATTGAGTACACGTGACGAGGCGATGGAAATGTTTCTTGACGATGCCCAAGGTGAGATGGATAAAGGACGTATCGTTGTTTTAGGTGGCGACTTTAATGAACCGTCTGACCTTGATTGGCAGGCCAATACCAGGGATTTATACAGTCATAATGGCGTAGTGGCCAATTGGGATTGCTCTGTAATGTTGAGAAAGGCAGGTTTCGTAGACACCTACCGCGAGAAATTCCCCAATCCCGTTACTCATCCTGGTTTCACATTTCCTGCTGATAACAAAGATGCTAGCATAAGCCAGCTGTCTTTCTGCTCCGAATACGACGAGCGCGACCGTATCGATTTTGTGTATTATAACAAGTCGCAATCTGTTGAATTACTGAAAGCCGAGCTTGTTGGGCCTTCTGGCTCTATCTATTTTGGCAAACGTGGAGACAATGATTCGAAAGATACCTTTATCGAACCAATAGGAACTTGGCCTACTGATCATAAAGGTAATCTTACTACTCTTAAAGTTCGCGTGAAGAAATAGTCGTAGCATAAGATAGTAATACATAGTCAACGTTGATAAGATGAAAACACAATATGAAAAGGAATAGAATCCCTTGTAAATCAACGATTTACAAGGGATTTGTTGTACCCAGACGCGAAACACTTTTGATGAAATAAAGACAAATTGAAATTAACCAAAATACTATATTTTACGCTGTTAATCAGTTAGTTATATGTATTTTGTAATTTCATTGAATTTCCCGTAATTTCAATAATTTGCGACTAAGTCGCAAAAAAGTCGCAAAAAAATTGGCGATTTACGTTCGAACCACTACCTTTGCAAGAAACATTTTTCACCCAATTATTCCCATTAATGGCAACAATCGAATACAGACTTTCTACGAAGGTCCAGCAAGACGGAAAAGCCGAAATCATGATGAGATTCTTTCATGGGCGGTCTATCAACAGAGCACTGGTACGGAGATTTTTATTATTCCTTCTTTCTTTGAATATTATATAGACAGAGCAAAGAGTGAAAAGGCAGGGATACGAATTCCTGCCAAGACAGAGACGGCAACTTTGGAGGAGGCAGATAAGTTCGGTTTTATTTTGCGCAGCAGCGGTACATTGATCGTAAGTAACCGTCGTCTGCGTACTCCTGATGTCGTTTATCACGAAAAGGCCAATGAAAAGTTGGAGGCACTTACTAAAGTGGTGCTCGAGTCCTTCAATGCAGTCGGTGCTGATGCCGTTGGTAATGGTTGGCTGAAGAATGTAGTTGATCGCTATCTCCATCCGGAAAAGTACGAGGAGGCTAAAGTCGGCAAGGATTTCTTCGATTACGGAAGGATCTCCTTAGTCGTAATTCTGGTGTGCAGAATTGTCGGTGGGGCGCGTTCCTCACCCTCCCGTTTCTCTGCCGCACGCACTCCGGGTCGTCAGACCCCAAATATGCGGAGGAGGCATGAACACGTACGAAAGATGGTGAACGCCGTGGTTTCTATCAGTTTAGACGGTACCGGCGGGCAGGGCGAGTTAGGCTCTACCCGCTCGGTACCGTGACGTTATTGCGCGCCCGAAAGCGCGGTTTGGCGGGCCGGATGCGCCCCTAGCGGGTGACGAGGGTACCCATCTTCTCGCCCAGGATTGCGCGGGTCACGTTGCCCTCGCCCTGCATGCCGAACACGCGCATCGTCACGTTGTTGTCGCGGCACAGGGAGAACGCGGTCTGGTCCAGCACGCGGATGTTGCGCTGCATTGCCTCGTCGTAGGTGAGGTTGTACAGGCGCTCAGCGTTGGGGTCCTTGTTGGGGTCAGCGGTGTAGATGCCGTCCACACCGTTCTTGGCGACCAGCACCTCGTCGGCGTGGATTTCCAGGGCGCGCTGGGCGGCCACGGTGTCGGTGGAGAAGTAGGGCAGACCCGCACCAGCACCGAAAATCACGACGCGGTCCTTCTGCATGTGGCGGATGGCGCGGCGGGGAATGTAGGTCTCTGCAACCTGCGGCATGGTGATGGCGGACTGAACGCGGGTATCGATACCCTCCTGCTCCAGGAAGTCCTGCAGGGCCAGGGAGTTCATGACGGTGCCGAGCATGCCCATGTAGTCCGCGCGGGAGCGGTCCATGCCGGCCTGCGAGAGCTCGGCGCCACGGAAGAAGTTGCCGCCACCAATCACGATGGAGGTCTCAACCTCGCCGACGGTTGCGGCAATCTGCTTGGCGATGCTGCGAACCACCTCGGTAGAGATGCCAACTTCACCGCCGCCAAAAACCTCACCGGAGAGCTTGAGCAGCACGCGGCGGCGGCCGGTATCATCACGGTGCATCGGGCGGGGATTCGCTTCAGTCATGGTTCCTCCAGTGGCTTTTATTCGAAGAGTTATGTGGGCGGGTTTAGGCCGCCCGGTCCCTATCAAGGATACAGCAAAGCCGGGTAGCCACCACTGGTGACTACCCGGCTCAACGCTATAATCCAAACCTCAGTTTTCGCCCCTTATCGAAGCGAATCGGTTTAGACGCAGAACGTGACGTCGTTCCTTATGCACCCACGCGGAAACGTGCGAATGCGGTTGCGGTTGCGCCAGCCTCGGACAGGACCTGTGCGACAGACTTCTTGGAGTCCTTTGCGAAGTCCTGATCCAGCAGGGTGT
>CALJCU010000244.1 GCA_938023885.1 uncultured Prevotella sp.
ATTTCTATTGTGAAAAATGCCATAAGATTTACTGCCTTCACGACACGCCCATCCCTTGCGTCTCCCTTCCCCGCGGCTTCACGCGCACCGGTTGCAACTATGTCATCAAAGGCATCTGCGAGGAATGCAACAAAACGATGCGGTACATGCCGCTTCGCTAAAGAATAGAGGAAAGAAGATACAGGGGTAATACCAGTGACACAACATAGGGACGGACCTGGCGCCCGTCCCCTACGATGAAACACAAAACCAGAATATAATGAACAATTTACACAGACTGACGGCGCTCACACTCTTGCTTGCCGTCTTTTTCTCACTCTCCTCCGCGTCTGTAAAGAAAGAGTATCTATGGCCGAAAGGAAAGATGCCGGACAGCCAGGCACAACAAATTGCCGCGATGAGCAATGTGGCTGACAGTAAAGACTTTGATGCCAACAAAAACCGACAGCCGTATCTTGAATGGTTCGATACACCTGCCAAAGACAAGCGTAACGGAGCCTGTATGATTCTCATCCGTGGCGGTGGCTATTATAACCTCGCCGACGCAGGATATATCAAACTGTGGAGCGAGCGTCTCACGGCGGAAGGCATCCAGTGTGTCAGTCTCGTCTACCGCACGCCGCGTCCCGCAGGCATCCCTATCTATCAGACAGCATGGGAGGATGGTCAGCGTGCTGTGCGCCTCGTACGCAATGAAGCGAAGAAGCGTGGCTACGACCCGGAGAAGATCGGAATCATCTCCATGTCTGCCGGCTCTCACATGGGTCTCTTGCTCGCTGCGAGTTCAGAGACGGCGGCCTACAAGCCTGTGGACAAGACAGATGCAACCCCCCGCCATATCAACTGGGCTATCCTCAATGCCCCTGCCTATGTCACGACAGACGGACGTAACGGCACGGAGTCGACACGACAAGGCTATGGGCCGGACGTGAAGCTCGATACAATCTTCCGTTTCGACAAGCACACCTGTCCTATCAGTCTGCATCAGGGCGGACGTGACCCCTACTCTCCCAATGGTTCTACACTTATCTATCGTCAACTGCGACGCATGAAAATTCCGGCAGAGCTCCATCTCTATCCCGACCAGGGACACCGCGCATTAGGGCTGGAACGTGCCGTCGAGTTCATACGGCAGATGGGATTTCTGGGGAAGCCCGAGAAGGAGGTGCCGCTTCTGGACCGGTTCAACAGTGACGAGGCACGGGGCGACTACAAGAGAGAAGCCTTATGGCCTGAAGGCAAGATGCCCGACCCTCAGCCCAACCAATGCGGGCCTTATCTCGAATGGCATTTCCCGAAAGTATTAAAGACCAAGGCTATCCAGATTGCCTATTCTGGTGGCGCCTATGAGCGCAACGACCCTGACGGCTTTGAGGTGGCACCTCTGCGCCGTTATCTCAACGAGAAAGGCATGACTGTGGTGACGCTCAAATACCGAACGCCACGCCCCCCGAAAGAGAGTGGGATCGACAAATGCACCACAGCTTGGGAAAACGTACAGCGCGCTATCCGCATGGTGCGCAGTGAAGCGAAACGCTATGACCTCGATCCGCAACGCATCGGCATCACAGGCTGCTCCGCGGGGGGACACCTCACGCTCCTAGGCGTCACCTCGCCGCTCCATCAGACCTACCTTCCTGTTGACAGTATAGACAAGTATCCTTGCAACGTACAATGGGGCATCGCCGTCTATCCCGCTTATGTCCTCTCTGACGGCGTAGACAGCGGAAACAAAGAGTACGGCAACGAAGACCAAGACGTCATCAACCCTGAGTTCTCCTTCGACCTTAAGACGGCACCCATGCTTTTCCTTCACGGCGATGCTGACACGTATGCCGCCATGGGTTCTGTGAAATGCTGGGAGAAGATGCGTGCCATGGGCATACAGAGTGAGCTCCATACCCTCGCCCTGAGGAAGCATTGCTTTCAGAAGACGGCATCGCCGGGGACGGGAAGCTACACTTATCTCGACCGGATATGGGAATTTCTTACGGAAAAAAAGTTGAATCGCTAATTATTTTGTAATTTTGCAGAATAATTCATCAGGATAAGCATTCTGCTTTTTCATCCCGCAAAGAATAAAACACAAATAATGGAAGAGAAACATTTCAAACGGACCACGGTCACGGCTGCCCTGCCATATGCCAACGGCGGCGTGCATATCGGTCACCTTGCCGGCGTGTATGTACCGGCTGATATCTACGTGCGCTATCTGCGCCTAAAGAAACAACCGGTCATCTTTATCGGTGGAAGTGACGAGCATGGTGTGCCTATCACCATCCGCGCCAAGAAAGAGGGCGTGACGCCGCAGGACGTGTGCGACCGTTATCACAAACTTATCAAGGACTCCTTCAGGGAATTCGGCATTTCCTTCGATATCTACAGCCGTACGACATCGAAGGTACACAACAAGTTTGCCTCCGATTTCTTCCGTAAGCTCTACGACGACGGCAAGCTCGTGGAGAAAGAGTCGGAACAGTATTACGACCCGGAGGCCAAGCAGTTTCTCGCCGACCGTTACATCATGGGTACATGCCCTCACTGCGGCAACCCCCATGCCTATGGTGACCAGTGCGAGAAGTGCGGCAGCGACCTCTCTCCGATGGAGCTCATCAATCCCCACTCCACCGTCAGCGGTGCCAAGCCTGAGATCCGCAAGACCAAGAACTGGTACCTGCCGCTGAACCAGTATCAGGACTGGCTGAAGCAGTGGATCCTCGAAGGCCACAAGGAGTGGCGTCCAAATGTCTACGGACAGTGCAAGAGCTGGCTCGACATGGATCTGCAGCCGCGTGCCATGACACGTGACCTCGACTGGGGTATCCCCGTGCCTGTGGAAGGCGCTGAGGGCAAGGTGCTCTACGTCTGGTTCGATGCCCCTATCGGATACATCAGCAACACAAAGGAGCTCTGCGACGCTGAGCCTGAGAAATGGGGCCCGTGGCAGAAATGGTGGCAGGATCCTGACACACGACTCATCCATTTCATTGGTAAAGACAACATCGTGTTCCACTGTCTCATCTTCCCGACGATGCTGAAGGCTCACGGCGGCTATATCTTGCCGGACAATGTGCCGGCCAACGAGTTCCTCAACCTTGAGAATGACAAGATCTCCACTTCACGTAACTGGGCTGTGTGGCTCGACGAATATCTGAGGGACTTCCCCGGCAAGCAGGATGTGCTGCGCTATGTGCTCACTGCCAATGCCCCGGAGACAAAGGACAACAACTTCACGTGGAAAGATTTCCAGGAGCGTAACAACTCGGAACTTGTGGCTGTCTACGGAAACTTCGTCAACCGTGCTCTGCAGCTCACAGAGAAATACTGTAAGGGTGTGGTGCCCGGGTGCAGAGAACTGACGGATGTGGATAAGAAGACCATTGGCGAGTTTAAGGATGTAAAGGACAAGGTAGAGCAATTGCTTGACGGTTTCCATTTCCGTGAGGCACAGAAAGAGGCCATGAACCTCGCCCGCATCGGTAACAAGTATATCACGGAGTGTGAGCCCTGGAAGGTGCGGGAGACAGACCCGAAGCGTATGGAGACCATCCTCTATATCTCACTTCAGCTCGTTGCCAACCTCGCCATCGCCTTTGAGCCGTTCCTACCGTTCTCCAGCAGCGATTTGCGTAAAATGATTGGCATGGACGATTTCGACTGGGCACAGCTGGGCCGCACAGACCTTCTCAAGCCCGGCCATCAACTCAATAAGTCTCACCTCCTCTTTGAGAAGATTGAGGACGAAGCTATCCGGAAACAGCTCGACAAGCTGGCTGCTACGAAGGAAGCCAACGAGAAGGCTCAGACCGCAAAAGACTATAAGGCAGAGCCCGTGAAACCTAATATTCCCTTCGATGAATGGGAGAAACTTGACATCCGCGTGGGACATATCAAAGAGTGCAAGGCCGTGAAGAAGTCGAACAAACTGCTGCTGTTCACGATTGAGGATGGCAGTGGTACGGATCGCACCATCCTCTCGGGCATCGCCAAGTATTACAAGCCTGAAGAGCTCACTGGCAAGGATGTGCTCTTCATCGCCAACCTCGCTCCGCGTAAGATGATGGGCATCGAGAGTCAAGGAATGATACTCTCTGCCGTTAATTTCGATGGTTCCCTCTCTGTCACAACAACAATGGGTGAGGTGAAACCGGGTAGTCAAGTGGGATAAGATAAGTCTAATCGGCTTTTTTCAAATAACCTTAAAAGGCAATTATAATGTGTGCATCTCCACACGTTATAATTGCCTTCTTTATTAAGTTTCAATACCTTAGAATAATACGCTAAGTTCGCTGACTCTTTTTGTTTACATCGTAGTTTGAAGAAAAGAAATCTCTCACTTTCAAACTAAACTTTGCTCTTCTTCTCACCTTTACATCTCATAGACAGTAATTGAAAGTCCAAAGTCACATACATATTACATATTAGAAATACTCCTTTACGGCAAACTCAAACTGTTCCATGAAGATTTGCTTAAAAGCATAAAGGCTATTTTGCTCATAAAAGATGAGCATAGCTTTCTTGTAGTCTATTGAGTCTATAGAACGAAAACTAAGTGGACAATAGTCATTAGCAATAAGTATTGCATTGCTCGTAATACGTGCTGTGCGCTTATTCCCATCTGAGAAGGGTTGAATATAAGACAGAAGTATGAGTGTGAGTAAGGCTTTCTCAAAGATATTAGACTTACTATTGATTAGTTCACAGGCATCTCTCATAGCCTCACGGATTTGGAATTCATTATCTAAAGGGTGGTAATTAGTACCTGTAATGCCCACACGATGACGACGAAGACCTTTATCTATAGAGAGTTCCTTTGTTAGTAATTGGTGAATATCCTCTATATGACTAACCGTTAGTTCCTTTAGATAGTCTGGATTATCAAGGATAAAGCTCAAAGCATCCTTATGATTGAGTAGCATCACAGCCTCTTCTCTCGTCTTACCTTCAGCTGTCTTACTCTCACGGAGCAAACGTTCTGTTTCAAGCAAAGTATATGTGTTACCTTCTATTTGCGAAGACTTCCAACTAAGATCAATTCCTAATCGCTCCATCTCCTTACGATACTCATTATCAGTCAACTCACTGACATGCTGCCGAAACTCATCTTGTAATGCATCAAGGTGTGACTGCTCTTTGTCAGAGAAAAGTCTTGTTTCTGCAAGTAGACCATTAATTAGCTCAAAATTATAACTGCTTTGCACTTGTCGCTCATCCACTTCAAGCGCGAAATAAGTATCAAGATTGAGTGGCATCAGCAACTGGGCTTGGGGAGAAAGCCTATAACGAGTAGCACGTGCTTTTCCTTCTGCCACGATGTCTCCTGCTTTAATGCCAGCTGCTATCATACGTTTCAAAGTCGCATCACTACCTTTGAAAGCTGTTCCTGCAGTAATATCACCACGAGAAGAGAGTGGATGATAATGCAGATATTGTAATATATCTCTTGATTCATTCATGACTTACAAACCTTAATCGGTGCAAATATAGCAATAAAAAGCCAATTATCGGCTCATCGTAAGCCTAAAAACGAGTAGAAAGAATGGTATTTTGAGCCGATTCTTGCACTTTATATGTTTTAAAGGCAAACGCTCGAGGCTTATACGCAAAACTTAAAATTCTTTATACAATACCCTCTTATAATTCAAATTGTGATTTAATATCTAAAAGAATAATACTGAATACTTGTTTTTTTAACTTCAAATTCTTATTTTTGTAATAGAAAAATATAACCATTAGCAGCGTATAAATAAATGAACAACGAAATACAATTCCTACTATACAATAGTCCTGAAGGTGGTGAAAACGTACAAGTACTTGTCAAGGATGAAACTATATGGATGACACAAAAAGCTATATCACAGCTTTTTGATTGTACTGTAGATAATGTAGGGCTACACCTGAGAAATATTTTCAAGGAAGGAGAATTAAGCGAAATATCAACTACCGAGAAATTCTCGGTAGTTCAAAAAGAAGGAAAACGTAACGTTAATAGAGAATTGACATT
>CALJCU010000245.1 GCA_938023885.1 uncultured Prevotella sp.
TCAGAGAACTGATGTTATCCATGAACTGACCGTCAACAACGTAAAGTGGAGAGTTGTCATTGACAGTTCCCAAACCGCGTACTCGGACAACAGCGTCCTCACCCGGCTGCCCGGATGCTGTAGAGACATAGACGCCAGCTGCCTTTCCAGCAAGCATATTGGAAACGTTAGAAGTTGCATAATCCTTGAAATCCTTAGAGCTGATTGATGCCAGTGATCCAGTCAAATCGCTACGGCGTTGCGTACCATAACCGACAACAACGATCTCATTAACCGTATTGTCGGAAAGAAGTCTGATATCGTAGGTACCCGCCTTTGGTGCCTTAACCTGAGATGTCTCGTAGCCTACATATGATACCGAAATCTGATTGGACTTTACACTAAGCTGATAATGTCCATTGATGTCAGTAACCGTTCCATTTGTAGTACCAGCCTCACGAACAGTGGCACCAATCAAGGGCTCACCAGTACTGCTGTCGTAGACATTACCACTAATGGTCTTCTCCTGCTGGGCCGATGCGGTGATCGATAGGCCAAGAGCAAGAGCCAAAGTTAATAATTTCTTTTGCATGTCTTTAATTTTTAAAGTTTTGTGTATTCAGTTATTTATTATCATAGAAGATAATGTTTCCTTTATCTGCCACAATGTTTCCTTTCTTGAACTTCAGTTCTGTGCCGGCTGGCAGTTCATAAATCAATCTTGCCGTATGTGGGGGAATTGAGATATGCTGTCCAGATTGAAGGCCGCGTGCTACATATTTCTTTTCGACAACATCGAAAAGATCACGGTCTTGGCCACTCTTGTATGAGATGGTCTTAGCCTCGCTGTAAGGATTGTAAATAAGATATACCGGATATGGACGCTTTGAATAAAAATCTGTAGCATTGCAGTCCAGCTTTAGAATGCCCTTAACGTCTGTTGTGTCGACAATTGCACCCAGAATGCCGATTGGGGCTGTGCTATATACGCTGAACATACTGACTGTTGGATTTCCCGCAATCCATTTTGGGCCATCTCCAATGGCTACTGGCGATACATCTTTCAACCAGTACATCCCATAATCATCGTGCTTTCTAAGTCCCTCATAGGCAATATTATTGTCAGTGATATTTTTGTATTCAGAAGCCCATTGATTCTTTTCGTCTATATATCCAGGGAAGAAGAGACGACATGCGCTGGCGTCATTAAGGACCCACTTGCCTATGGTAGCGGCATACTCGGGCGCATACTTTACCATCGGAACAAAAGGCCATAAAGGTTTAATGCTGTTCATAAGAAACGCATAGCCTCCATTGTCGATAATGCTGCCTTGTAATCCGCTAATGTCATATTTTCCCCATTTGCCAACTAGAATTCCCCAGCCGTTGCGGCCCGTCGGGTTCTTGCATCCATCAAATACCCAGTCGAGAAGCTTGTGCAAATCGTATTTCTTCCCTTGCGTGGCATTAAGGTAACTTGCGGCATAACATCCTAAAGGCAAAAGTGCCTCGTAGAAACGGCTTTCCTTCTGCGACAACAATGACTCAATGGCGCTTTCACTGTGTTTGAGATAGCGAATGTCGCCAAACTTCTTGTATGCACAAAGCAAAACATAAGCATGACCGCCGGCTGCATCCTGCTGAAAGGGTATATTGCTACGCCCTCCGCGCATCTTCCCATAGTCAAAATAAGAATAATCGTAGTTTCCCGCGAGAACAGAATCAGCCTTTGTGAATTGCTCTGCTATACTACGCATAATCTTGTCAGCACCGTTTACACCGGGAAAGACGTCGCTCATGGGATAGAAAAGAGCATTTGGCAACACATCATACCACCAGTCTCTTCCATAACCACCTCCTAGATTAGCAACCTTGGGGTTGGTGTTGTTCATGATGATGTTCCATCCATTGTCAGAGTTAAAATAGTTCTGGACCATCTTGACGTAATTGTATCCGTTCTGGTTCGTCTTGTCTATTCCAACCAGACCTGCCCCTAAAATGGCCGTGATGGACGTCAACGCTTCGTGGAACTCCCCACCATTGTGCTGTGAACCCTGCCGAACGTCACCGACGGCTGTATAGAGACCAAAGGTCTTCTGGTTGATATTGCGATGATGGTTATCCTCCCAAATGAAAGGGCCCATTTTTCCATTATTGTGCCAATCAAATACATATGCATCGAAACGACGCGCCTTGGCCTTCCAGTCTATCATCCGATAGCTGTCAGGCAAGTCTGGCATCATATCGACCCGGCTTAGAGTGGTTTGTTTGACTGGCTTCCCATAATTTCCCGCATGGGCAGGAAGAATCAATGGAGCCAACAACACCAAGCTTGCAATCTTTCTTGTTAAATCCATAATCAGTGCATTATCTAATTAGTAATTAATCAGTCATGTGATGTTCTGAAAGATAACGATCAGAGCATATCGTGATATTTTTGGCCAATGGTACAGCAAGAAGCTGCAGTCCTCCTACAATGACGAGTGCATATTTCAGTGCAAAATCCTGTGATACAAGATAAGCCAGGACGATAAAAAGCACCAACCCAAAGAATCGTCCTATGAAAAGTCCAACCTCATGGGTCATGATATAAGTGTACTTGTTACGATTTTCTATGTGGGCTACAACATCAATACATTTCATCATGACAGGGTAGTAAGCCAAGTCGAAGAGTGGCTGAAAGAAAACCTTACATATCACAAAGACGAAAACGCCTGCTGCACTAAAGAGAATACCATTGAACAATGTGCCGATGAAGAACACAACAATGCTCATAAAGAAGATCCATAAGCGGTCTTGGGGACGTGCGACACGACCTAAAATATAAACAATAATTGCTGTGAGTATGCCACTCAATCCTTGGATAGTTCCTAAAGCACCTTCATTTCCTATGAACTTCATGACAAGTATGGCAGGAGCTGTGACAAGAAATCCTTGTACCATTCCCTTAAGAGCTGCCAATGTAAGCATCTTCTGCCACAAAAAACAGAAACGGAAATGTATGAAGTTTGAGTTACGGGTCATAGCGAAATGTCCGTGACTCAATACCCAGACTGCCAAACAAGCTATAAGAAAGACGACAAACATCACTATTTTGTAACACTTGTTTGCATTGAATGTTATCCCTAATATGGTCTGACCATCCAGTCCTCCGATAAACGCTCCTATCACCAGTGGTACGGTGATGTTCGCCACGGAGAAGAAGAATGACTCTAGGCCAAAATAATAGTTACGGTTACTGTCATTGGTGTTATACAGCGCAAGTAGGTAACGGTTGGTCCAAAAGAAGCCAGAAGCGGCTCCTAGAAGGAAGCCCGCCAGACCTAATTCGGGGAAACCAAGGCCATGAACAAGCATCATTCCGCCAAGTGAGACGGCACTAATCAGGATACCACCACTGTACAAGACCTTAACATCTATATATTTCAGAAGGAGTCCATTGAGCAAAGACGTAGTTACTATACCACAATACATAGCCAGCTGATAGTAAGCTACCATCGACGGCTCATTGGTATTGCGCATAACATATGCTCCCGCAAATACCTCGACAACGGGTAATACAAAAGCATATATCATCACAGTAAGCAGCAATACCTGCATATTGTACTCCTGCCTCCGGAAGTATTTTATTTCCTTAACCAATCCCATATTTCTTTATTTTAGGATTCCCAATATCTCTTTTATTGAAAGATCTGCTTGGCAGATGAGTTCGTCGCTAGCCCCATAATAGAGGTGGATAGCATCGCCTTCGACTATCTGACCATTAGTAAAAACGACGTTACCGAAAAAACCTTTCTGCTCGTACGAGGCTATAGGCTCCAT
>CALJCU010000246.1 GCA_938023885.1 uncultured Prevotella sp.
CAGGGTCCATCCCTGACTCATCATGATAGGGCGAGAAGAGAACAAACGGGTTCTGCACGGTAAAGTAGGCACGTGCCTTCGTGATTCCGCAGCTCTTCAACCAGGAACCGGTGAAGTTGTAGCCCAAGGTAATCGTGCGGATTTTCAGATAAGAAGCACTGAAATAGGCCAAAGAGCTTCCATACTTAGGATTATTGCTGTCTTCCACGCCGCCCGGCTTTGGATAGTCATTGGTGGGATTGTCCTCGGTCCAGTAGTTCACCTTGATGTTGTTGCGGCGACCGGTCAACGTATTCAGGTATCCTTGAGAACCATAGATGGTAGAAATCAGAGTGTCTCCATGCTTGAAGGAAGCGACCAGGCCCAAGTTCCAGTTCTTATAAGCCACACGAGTATTGAAACCACCTTCCCATGCGGGGTCAACCTTAATGACCTGACGGTCTGCCGTGCTGTACGTGCGGTTAGGAGTGCCATCGGTATTATAGTCGCCGTTGTACTTGATCTTGATCATACCGGCGTTGCCACCGGGCTCGGCAATCTTACGGACGGCCTCCTCGTCGGATTGCCAGATGCCAATCTTCTGATAGTCATAGATGACGTTGATGGGCTGTCCCACGAACCACCAGTTGCTCTCATCCTCCGTTGCTCCGGAGGCCAGGGAAACCAGGGTATTCTTGTTCGTATAGAAGTTCAGTCCTGCCTCCCAGGTCCATCCGTTCACGTTGTCAAGGAGGGTACCGTTCAGAGAGAACTCAAATCCCTTGTTACGAGTCTTGCCTACGTTTGCCATATAACTTGGAACCCCCGATGTCCATGGGAGGTTCATACTCATCAGCAAGTCGTGAGTGTTGGAGATATAGTATTCAGCGGTACCGTTCAAGCGACCGTTGAACAAGGTAAAGTCCACACCGAAGTTCCAGGTCTTGGAATACTCCCAGCCCAACGCAGAGTTAGGCAGCACTGAGACATAGTAACCCGTGGCGTTGGCAGTGCCATAGTTATAGGTGCGAGTAGAGAGGGTTCCCAGAGTCTGGTAGGGATTGACAGACTGGTTGGAAGTCTCGCCGTAGCCCACACGGAGTTTCAGGTTCTCAAGCCACTTGACATCTTTCAGAAAGTTTTCCTTCGAGATATTCCAGCCCAAGGAGACAGCCGGATAGGTATGCCACTTATGACCCTTAGCCAAACGGGAGGAGCCGTCCGAACGGAAGGCTGCGCTTGCCATGTACTTGTCGGCGTAGTTATACATCAGACGACCCATCACGGATTCCAATCCAGCCTTATAATAGATCTGGTTGGCGGGATCTACCGTGATATTTGATGCCTGTCCGATGTTGTAGAACTGGAAGCTGTCGTTAGGAACGTCGAGGCCATACATGTAGGTCTGCCGATAAACCGTCTGCTCAGCGGAATACAGGGCAACGGCATTGATGGTGTGCCTGTCCCACGTCTTGTCGTAGGTCAGCATGTTCTCAACGGCAGTCCGTCGATCCAAGGACACTTCACCTCACCATAGAAGTTGTTGTATGCGCCATAGGCCTTGGTCTGATCATTGTATTTGTCACCCAGGTTCTCCAAGGACTCCTGAGTATAAACCCACTGTGTGTCGCTTGCCATGTTGACCCGCTCCTTGAGGGAGCCGTCAGCGTTGTAGGGATTGGTGATAGGAGTGGCGCTCAGCGTGTTGTAGAGTCCGATGCTCGCGCCGTTGGTGACGCTGAAGTTCGCATTGGTACTGAAGCCCACCTTGAACCATTTGCCTAAGTCCTGGTCGATGGCGGCGTGCATGGAATAGCAGTTAAAGTTCTGCATGGGGATGACCGCCTCATCCTTATAGTAGGAAATGCCAAAGTTGTAGCTACCTGTAGAGCTGCCACCTGACACGCCGGCATCCTGGTTAGTGGTCATGCCTGTCTTGAAGAGCAGGTCCTGCCAGTCGGTATCTACGGCTCCCTCGTCACCCCAAGCGGTCTCATCAGTACCATACTGATACTTGTTGGCATACTTGCGAAGTTCCGTAAATTCCTTCGCGTTCATCATGGGATACCTGTGGAACAAGGTCTTCACTCCCACATATCCATTGTAAGTGACAGTGGGTTTCATTTCCTGATACCCCTTGTAGGTGGTGATAATGATGACACCGTTGGCACCACGGCTGCCATAAATGGCTGTGGCAGAAGCATCCTTGAGGATGTCCATGCTCTTGATATTGTTAGGATCAATATCATTGAGACTTCCTGCGAACGGGATGCCGTCAAGCACAATCAGAGGGTCATTGCTGGCAGTCAGAGAGCGGGTACCACGAATACGGATCTGCATGGAGGCACCTGGCTTGGAAGAGGTCTGGGTCATTTCCACTCCGGCGATACGGCCTTTCAGTGCCTGGGTGATGTCAGCCCCCGGAACCTCACGTACGATGTCACCCTTGATATTGGCAACAGAGCCGGTGACGGCTTCCTTACGCTGGGTACCATAACCAATTACGACCACGTCGTTCAGGTTATGTCCCTCCTCACTCATCGTGATATTGATGCTCGTGCGGCCGTTCACGGGAATTTCCTGGGAAGAATAGCCGACATAAGAGACAACCAGGGTGGCGCCTGGTTTCACCTCAATGGTGTAGTTACCATCCAAATCGGTAACGACTCCGTTGGTCGTTCCTTTCTCCATTACCGTAGCTCCGATTAGTGGGCCTTGAGAATCTCCGATGTTACCAGTGAGATGTTACCAGTGACCTTCTTGGCTTGTTGTTGAACTACATTTGTTGCTAAGACCCTGCCAGTCGCCATCACTTGTGGCGCATACGTCAAGGCAAATGACATGCAGAGACCTAACAGAACTGTTGATTTTTTCATTTGTAGGCTCATTTGTTTTACATTTAGGCCATTATCTTGATTAATGATATATTACTTAATGGGACTGGAGAGATGACATGAGACGAATTCACATCACATATCGGCAAGATCATTTCAGATTCCATTTCATCATAGAGCTCGTAGTTAAGGACTCGTTTTTTCCGGATGTTGCAAAGTTATTGTTTTAAACCATTCACCACTTTTTTATTTGTCTCAATAACATTATAATTTGTTTCATCGCTAAGTATCGCCTCATGAAACATACCTAATACCGATACAACTTCACATGCAATATCCTATATTCGCCGCCTGGGATACGGGTATGTCTGCCTTGATGGTCCGGATTCCCATTGTCTTGGCGAACGAAGAGCATCTTGCCGTTATGGTCAAACCGCAAAAGGACTAAAGCTCATGGCATCTGCCTCCCCGAAGGTATAGAGGCACGGCTGAGGCGGATTTTCTCTGGCAGTTCCTCTACGTTGAAGTCCGAATCGCCGAGGTTCTCGTTCACGCATTTCATCGCTCTTTACATAACATAAAAGCGGCATCGTTGCTTTTTACAGGCTCCATAGCGGTTAAGAAATAGAAAATAGCTGATTTACATGAAGGAAAATGCCTTAAAGATTTGTCCGTTACAGTAATTATTCCTAACTTTGCGTTAGGAACTTTATGTGCAGGCAATGGACAAGACTCCGGCCGGTCATCAAGTCTCCCGTAGAAACAGAACATCTATGCAGAACCACTCACGGGTGCATCTTCATTCTAACTTTGCAACCGGAAAACTTATAAATAGAAAATAATGCGTAACAACAATCGTCTGGCACTCATCCCCGTGATGTTCTGCTTCTTCGCCATGGGTTTTGTCGATCTTGTCGGCGTGGCCTCCAACTATGTTAAACAGGATCTGTCGCTGAGCGACACTGTCGCCAACACGCTCCCGTCT
>CALJCU010000247.1 GCA_938023885.1 uncultured Prevotella sp.
CAAGATGAAAGTAGCCGTGATGCTTGGAATAGGCAAGATGGGTTATGAGGAGCGACCGATACCCACGCCCGCTGATGATGAAGTGCTAGTCAAAGTAGAGTATGTAGGTATCTGCGGTTCTGATATTTATTATTACGAGGATGGTAGAATCGGCAACTATATCGTGAAGCCCCCGTTTGTACTGGGTCACGAGTGTGGAGGTACGGTTGCAGCAGTAGGAGGAAAAGTGAAGAGTCTGAAAGTAGGGGACCGTGTTTGCCTTGAGCCTGGCAAGACTTGTGGGCATTGCGAATTTTGCCGTGAGGGAAAATACAATCTCTGCCCTGATGTAGAGTTCTTCGCCACGCCTCCTATTGACGGAGTGTTCTCAGAGTACTGCACCCATCCTGCAGATCTCTGCTTCAAGCTCCCTGAAAACATGAGTACTCTTGAAGGAGCTCTTATTGAGCCGCTTTCCATAGGCTTCCATGCAGCCAATCAGGGTGGTGCTCATATAGGTCAAACTGCAGTGGTTTTCGGTGCCGGGTGTATCGGTCTTATGTCTATGATGGCTCTCAAGGCTGAAGGCGTTAACAAGATCTATGTAGTCGATATAATGGACAAGCGTCTTGCCAAGGCAAAGGAATTAGGAGCTACAGAAGTAATCAATTCGAAGAAATGTGACTTGGTAAAGCGTATTGCCGAGCTCACTAATGATCGCGGAGTCAATCTCAGCATTGAGACAGCCGGAACAGAGATTACCACTCGACAGGCTATTGAAATTGCCCGTAAGGGATCAACAATAGTTCTAGTGGGTTATTCACGCACAGGAGAACTGACCTTGCCGATAAGTCTGTTCATTGACAAGGAACTTACCATTAAAAGCGTGTTCCGCTATCGTCACATATATCCAATGGCAATCGAAGCCGTTTCTTCAGGAAGAGTTCCTGTTAAGGATATCGTTACTAACATATTCTCGTTTGATAACATTCAAGAAGCTATGGACCGCAGTGTAAGCGACAAGGCCAACATTGTAAAGTCCGTAGTAAAAATTGCAGATTGACTATGGCACGTAAAACAGTTGTAGGTCTTGGAGAGACTTTGTTTGATGTCTTCGATAATGAGAGAAAGATAGGTGGTGCACCTGCAAACTATGTCTGGTACGCCACTCAGCTTGGTTGTCGGGGGGCCGCTGTTAGCGCAGTTGGCAATGACGAACTAGGCAACACACTGGAAAGCACTTTCACCAAAAGGGGGTTGGAGTGCATTCTCCAACGTACCTATAAGCCAACTGGAACTGTTCAGGTCACCCTTGATGCTCAAGGCATCCCTTATTATGAGATAAAGGAGGATGTCGCGTGGGATTACATCAAGCCAGAGCCCAGGCTTTTGGAGTTGGCGAGTAAGACTGATTGCGTTTGCTTTGGATCTTTAGCCCAGCGTAATGCTATAAGTCGTAACACCATGAAAGAATTTCTTGAAGCGATGCATGCTGGTGCAATGAAAGTGTTCGACATCAATCTGAGACAGAACTTCTACTCTCTTGAGCTCATTGTCCGTTCACTCAAGTTGTGTAATGTGCTGAAGATAAACGATGAGGAATTCAATGCTGTCTCTGATATGCTCAATCTCAGCGAAAGTATCCGACAGAAGACCAGCACCCTTATTTCCGACTACAATCTGAATGCTCTGATTCTCACATGCGGTGATAAAGGCAGCTATGTTTTCGCTCCCTCAAGTGAAAGCTCTTGGATTGAAACGCCAAAAGTTAATGTGGTTGACACTGTTGGAGCAGGTGATTCCTTTGCTGGAGCTTTTTGTGCCGCTATTCTCGATGGAAAGTCTATTTCCCAGACCCGCAGGATGGCAGTGAATGTCTCAGCTTATGTCTGCGCCCAAAGTGGTGCCATGCCTGTATTGCCTCAAGGAATCAAAGACATTGACAATCAATAACATTTTACTTAAACAATAAATCTGATAACACTATGAGCAAAGTGATCTATTCGGTAGCCCGACACCTTTTTCGACAAGCCAGATTCTTGATAGTGTTGGCTCTTATGATTGCGGGAACAATTACCATGGCTGCACAGATTATGGACGTAACTGGTACAGTGACAGACTCAGAAAATGAGCCAGTCATTGGTGCTTCTGTAAAAATCAAAGGATTAAAGGGCGGAGTTGTCACAGACATTAATGGCAAATATATCATTCAAGCCAATCCTGGTGACGTTATTGCCGTTGACTATATAGGCTGTCAACCAGCAGAGAAGACTGTCGGCAGCAGCTTTGTTATCAATTTTGCTCTGCGGGGCGACACCAAAGTCCTCGACGAAATAGTCGTTGTGGGCTATGGCGTAGTTAAGAAGAGAGATCTTACAGGTGCTGTGGCTCAGGTAAAGGGAAATAAAATCGTTGAGCGCCGGACCACACAGCTGTCCAATGCCCTCCAGGGTGCTATGGCTGGCGTACAGGTAAACCGCAACTCGGGTCAGCCTGGAGCTGGAGCCAGCAGTATTCTGATTCGCGGTGTCACCACCATAGGTGATACTTCTCCTTTGATTATTGTTGATGGCGTTCCGGTGGATAATATCAATGATGTAAACGCTTCTGATATTGAAAGCATCTCAGTGCTTAAGGATGCAGCTTCGGCTGCTATCTACGGATCGCGTGCTGCCTCCGGCGTCGTGCTGATCACTACAAAACGTGGTGCAGAAAAAGGCTTGCAGTTAAACTATAATTTTGAGTATGGACTTGAAATCCCCAGCTCGCAACCTAAGCAGGTCGGTTTTCAGCGTTACCTTGAGATGGTTAACGAACTACGGTACAATGATAATCCCGATGGCGGATGGTATCAGGAATACAGCAAAGACGAGGTGGAAAATTGGGTAAAGAATAATGCCACAGACCCAGACAACTACCCTATCACCGATTGGTATGATCTTATGGTAAAAGGGGCTGCTCCTCGCCAGACACATTCTGTTAGTTTTGCCGGTGGCAATAAAAAGGTAAAATCACGTGCGACGATGTCATATGACCGTGTCGACGGATTGTTCAGGGAAGCCACCAATCGTTATGAGAGACTAATGGCCCGAGTCAACAATGATTTCAC
>CALJCU010000248.1 GCA_938023885.1 uncultured Prevotella sp.
AGGTTTCGAGGTCTACTTCACGGCTCTTATAGAGCTTTTCTGGAGCAAACAGCGTATCATGGAGGTCTATCTCAACTCCATTGAGATGGGGCCGAGCATCTATGGTGTGGCTGCGTGTGCCGAACTGAACTTCGGTAAGCTCCCCGGCCAGCTCTCGCGGGCCGACTGTGCCCTCATAGCCGCCACGCTCCCTAACCCGCGGAGGTTCTCGTCCAAGTATCCCAGTGAGTACATGCACAAACGCCAGCGGCAGATTATGGCGAATATGCGTTTCATCCCTTCCTTCCCCAAGGAAGGCGAGGATTATGATCCGAAGACCGCGGTAGAGGGGACGTATTAAAAGAAACGGTAGGCCCCGACGGCCCTACTCCTTAATCCCCCCATATAGGGGAGGGGCAGATTACCGGGATAAACAAGTAAATTGCAGTAAATAATGGCGAACAAACTTGAAAATATAAGAAACACCAATGGCGGTAGCAATACATCTGACAAAGTAATCTCTCTCTCCCCTCAGTGGGGGAAGGGTAGGGGTGGGGCCGCCGGGACTCCTATTTCCTCTTTATTGTCTCCCGCCCAACTTGCTGCTGTCACCTACTGCGATTCGCCTCAGCTTGTCATCGCCGGTGCCGGGTCCGGAAAGACGAGGGTACTGACGTATAAGATCGCCTATCTGCTGCAACACTATGATCTCAAGCCGTGGAATATCCTTGCTCTGACGTTCACGAATAAAGCGGCAAGGGAGATGAAAGACCGTATAGCAGGCATCGTGGGAGAGGAGCGCGCCAGATATCTGCAGATGGGCACGTTCCACTCCGTCTTCTCCCATATCCTTCGCGTGGAGGCCAAAACCATCGGTTACAACTCTGACTTCACTATCTATGATGAAGCCGACTCTCGTTCACTCATCAAGAACATCCTCAAACAGATGGGTCTCGACGACAAGACCTATAGGCCCGCCACGGTCCATGCTGCCATCTCCATGGCGAAGAACCATCTGTGCGGTCCGTCACAGTATGCCGGGGACGACGATTCGCTGCAGCGTGACCGCCGGCGTAACATGCCGGAGACATTCAGAATTTTCGCTTCGTACCAGCAACGCCTGCGCCAGGCCAACGCCATGGACTTCGACGACCTGCTCGTGGAGACCTACCGGCTGTTCAAGGAGCATGAAGACGTCCGGCAGAAATATGCAGCACGGTTTTCTTATGTCCTCGTCGATGAGTACCAGGATACGAACTATGCGCAGCAGTGCATCGTGGAACAGCTCACGAAGGATAACCCGCATGTCTGTGTTGTGGGTGACGACTATCAGAGTATCTATGCCTTTCGTGGAGCCAATATCGCTAATATTCTCAGGTTCAACAAGATCTTTCCAACGGCAAGGCTCTTCAAGCTTGAACGGAACTACCGTTCGACGAAGAACATCGTGGCGGCGGCCAACTCGCTCATGAAGCACAACCACAGTCAGATAGACAAGGATGTGTATAGCGAGAATGCCGACGGCGACAAGGTTACTGTCTATGAGACTATCTCCGACAAACGGGAGGCGAGCATCGTCTGCCAGGAGATAAAACGACTCGTGAAGGAGGAGAGCCTTCACTACAAGGACTTCGCCATCCTTTACCGTACGAACGCACAGAGCCGCACTTTTGAGGAGGAGATGCGCAAGCCGGAAGTCGGCATGGGTGCCAACTATCGTATCTACGGCGGCCTAAGTTTCTATCAGCGTAAAGAGATAAAGGACATCATCGCTTATTTTCGTCTTGTCGTCAATCCCGATGACGAAGAGGCGTTCCGCCGTATCATCAACTATCCGGCCCGCGGAATCGGAAACACAACGATCCTGAAAATCGTAGCGGCTGCCGAGCAGAGCGGGGTGAGCCTGTGGGAGACGATCTGTCACCCGATGGAGAACGGGCTTGAAGTGAACAGAGGTACGATGGCGAAGCTCCTTGGCTTCCGGAACCTCATCCAGTCGTTCATCGATGAGGCACAGCGGAAAGACGCGCTGATGCTCGGCAAGGAGATCATCGACAAGGCAGGCATCAAGGCGGACCTTGGACAGGACAAGAGTGCGGAGAGCAATACCCGCCGTGAGAATGTCGACTCTCTTGTCTCGGGTATGGCATCGTTCGTCCATGCGCAGCAGGAGGATGGCAACGGTGAATACACACATCTGACGGATTATCTTCAGACCGTGTCGCTCATGACCGATGCCGACAATGACAACGACTCCGGTGACAAGGTGACGCTCATGACTGTCCATGCGGCAAAAGGGCTGGAATTCAATACTGTCTTTGTCGTAGGTATGGAGGAGAACATTTTTCCGAGCCTTCTCTCTCTCGACAATCCGAAGGATCTCGAGGAGGAGCGCCGTCTGCTTTATGTCGCCATCACACGTGCCGAGAGACACTGTTACCTCACGTGGGCGCACACCCGCTGGCGCTATGGTAAGATGGATACTTTCGTCAACCCCAGTAGGTTCATCCTGGAGATTGATTCTAAATATACAGTTACGAAATCAGAGGGAGGCCGCAGTTCTTCAGGCTTCTCATCCCGGGGCGATCCGAACCGTTCGTCAAGGGGCGGCTCCGCACGCGAGGACGACTATGAGATTGACCGTCCTTACACGGGTTACCGTGCCTGGGGCGATGGTTACACCCGTCGCAGTAACCGCATGCAGAACTCTCGTCCGGTCGCGGGACAGTTCATGGCGGATCCCAGACCGAAAGCTACGGCGCCGCACCATGCCGGACAGGCCGTCAATCCCTTCTCTTCCAGCTTTGAGCAGAGATTGCGGCAGAACGGGCGCTGGTCCAAGGTGTCATGTGCTATGACAAACGGTGGACGGGCGGCAAATTCCAATGCTGCCGCTTCCTCGTCAGCCTCGTCTCTGAAGGTCGGCGACGTCATCATGCATCAGCGCTTCGGGAAAGGTACCGTGACGAATATCGAAGGTACCGGTGAGAACCGCAAAGCCACCGTGCAGTTTGATCAGACGGGCATGAAGCAGCTCTTGCTGAAGTTTGCCCACTTCACAATCGAATGATTCTACCTTCGGGGCGGGCCTGATGCCCGCCCTGTTGTTTTGCACCACATAGAACTGGGAGTTGGCACCAGGCCCGCCCCGAAGGTGATACCTGTACATAAATACCGGTTTTCGAACAATCACGCACTATCAGCAATTCTTCAATAGTCTATCTTTGCCGATATAAAACTTATTTAGATAAACTTGTTGGAGGAACTGTTCCACATGGACTGACTAAGTAACTTTTTTACTATCATCGTTAAACTAACATCGTTAAAACCCAAAAACCAATTTATATGGAGCAAAAGAAGAAAAGAAGTCGTAGTGCGACACCGCGTCTAGTGGTATTGTCAGCTCTGATGATGTCTGTTACAGTCCTTTCCGCTCAGAACAAACTGACGGGAACCGTCCTTGATGAGTCTGGTGAACCGGTCATCGGTGCAAGCGTCCTGGTTCAGGGTACCTCGACAGGATCTGTCACTGATCTTGACGGACATTTCACCATCCCTTCCGTACCTGGGAAAGGCACACTTGTCATCTCCTACGTAGGATTCAAGACACAGAGAGTGTCATTGGGACAGTCGTCTTACACCATCATCTTGAAGGAAGACCATGAGCAGCTTGACGAGGTTGTCGTCGTGGGTTACGGCGTGCAGCGCAAGAGCGATGTCACCGGTGCCCTTGCACATATCGACAGTAAGCAGATCACGTCTATGCCTGTCGGCAACGCGCTCGAAGGCATGCAGGGTAAGACAGCAGGTGTGGATATCACCAATTCGCAGCGACCGGGAACGGTCGGCAGCATCTCCGTCCGTGGCCAGCGTTCCATCGGTGCCAGTTCAGCGCCGTTGTATGTCGTCGACGGCATGATCATGCAGAACAACGGTATCGATGGCATCAACCCTAATGACATCGAGTCGATAGAGGTGTTGAAGGATGCTTCTGCCACGGCTATCTATGGTGCCCGTGGTGCCAATGGTGTGATTCTCGTCACCACGAAGAGAGGTAAGGCTGGAGCCGTGCAGGTCAACTATGCGGGCACCTTCACCTTTTCCCATCTCTCCGATGTAGCTGAATGGATGGGTGCCAGCGAGTGGGTCGACTACGCCCGCCACGCTTATTACAATGCGGGGAGTTACGGCACGGGCGACTTCACACCGGGCAAAGACCTCGATTATAAGTTCTTCGGCAGCTCTGCCGGATGGAAGAACATTGAGCAGGCGTGGGTCGACGGCGTATGGCATCCGGGGCTTGTAGGCTCCTACGACTGGGCCAGTCAGGCTAAGCAGACGGGTGTGATGAGTGAACACACGCTGAGTGTCAGCGGCGGTACCGATAAGATTAAAGCTTATGCTTCTTTCGGCTACCTCAATCAGAAAGGTGTAGAGAAAGGGCAAGGCTTCAGTCGTTTCACGTTTAACACGAACGTGGAGATCAAGCCGCTGAGATACTTCACGATGGGCATGACGATGAATGCCAGCTATGGTGACCAGAACTACGGTTACAACTTTGCCAAGAGTGTAACGGGTGCCGGCAGTTATTACAGTGCCATGCGAACGATGATCCCCTGGACCGTGCCTTACGATGAGGATGGCAATACCGTGCGTACCCCGTTCCCGTACAACAACACGCTGGAAAATCCTATTGATGAACTTCAATATACGACAAACAAACGCCGCACGTTCCGTATTAACGGCAGTGCATACGGACAGGTTGACTTCGGTCAGATTTGGCAGCCGCTCGACGGACTGTCTTATCGCATCCAGTTCGGACCGGAGTTGAGATATTATCGTCTTGGCATTGCCTATGCGGCCGATGGTATCAATGGATCGGGTAATAATGTGGCACAGTATAATCCTACGCAGTCGGTAGCCTGGACGCTGGATAATCTTGTTTATTATAACTGCACGATAGCCAAGGATCATCATGTCGGTCTGACGCTCTTGCAGAGTGCAGAGAAGTCACATTATGAGTATGGGAACATCAAGGCTGACGTTGCGACACCAGAAGAGCTGTGGTACAACACAAGCTCCCTCGGTGATCCGCTCATCTATGCTACAGGCTTGACAGAGGACCAGTTGACCTCTTATATGGTACGTGGAAACTACAACTATAAAGACAAGTATCTGTTGACGGCGAGCATCCGTTGGGATGGCAGCTCACGTCTCTCCGAAGGTCACAAGTGGGCCAGCTTCCCGAGCTTCTCCCTTGGCTGGCGCATCGATCAGGAAGACTTCATGAAGTCTACGGCTTCTTGGCTCAGTCAGCTCAAGCTCCGTGCCGGATACGGTGTCACAGGTAATTATGCTATCTCGCCTTATGGAACGAAAGGTGCTGTGCAGACCCTTTATTACAACTGGGGAACGACCGACTCTGAGGCCGGCAGCGTGCCTTCGGATCCATCTGCAAAGGATCCGGCTAAGATGGCAAACCTGAACCTCGGATGGGAGAAGACCTATCAGTGGAACTTCGGTCTCGACTATGGTTTCCTCAACGGTAGTGTCGATGTCTATACCAATGATACAAAGGATCTGCTCCTCCCGATGACCATCCCGTCGTTGACCGGTTACACCTCTACCTACGCCAATGTCGGTGAGACCGATGGCTGGGGTGTTGATCTGCAGGTCAACGCTATTCCGGTGAAAACGCGCGACTTCTCCTGGACCTCCTCGCTGACCTGGTCGCTCGACCGTAACAAGATTAAGCGACTCGCCAACGGCGCTTCGGAGAACATCACGAACCGCTGGTTTGTGGGCAGGGAAATAGGCGTCTACTACGACTATGTCTATGATGGTATCTGGAAGACCGCCGAGGCTGCCGAGGCTGCCAAGTACGGAGCCAAGGCCGGAAATATCCGTGTGAAAGACCTTGATAATAATGATAAGATTGACGGTAACGACCGTCAGATTGTCGGTAAGGTGCGTCCTCGTTGGACAGCAGGTTGGACCAATACATTCGATTATAGGAACTGGGAACTGTCGTTCTTTATGTATACCCGTTGGAAGTTCACCGTGCTCGGCGGCATGTATGCCATGCGCGATGTTGACTACTGGGTAGCCAATACGAATGAGGATGCTGAATACTATGCCCCGGGTATCAATGGTATCGGAGCTGCTGATCCTTATTCCACATCCATGAACTATCAGGACGGTTCTTATATCAAGATGCGTAGCATCTCGCTCGGATACAACTTCAGTCCTAATCAGTTGAAGAAATGGGGTCTCGGCATCAATAGCCTGAAGCTCTATGTACAGGCACAGAACCCGTTCATCATCTACAGGAAATGCAAGTGGATGGATACCGACCTGCTCAACTATGATAACAACACTTCATCCTATGGTTCTCTGACGACAATCCGCAGTTGGGTGGTAGGAATCAAAATTGGTCTCTAATCATTAAGAAGGAATTACAATGAAAATCAATCATAATATTCTTGCATTCTCTCTTCTGGCCGCAGGTGCTGGTTTGTGCCTGACATCCTGCAACGACAAGTTTCTGGAAGAGGATCTCATCACGCAGAAAAGTACTGACACCTACAAGACCCAGAGTGGTCTCGACGAACTCGTCACCGGTGCCTATCAGAAGTTGAAGTTCAAGTTCAACTATATCTGGGCCATCGAATGCTACAACATGGGCATTGACGAGTTCACGTCCGGCGCCAACAACATGACAGGCTGGAACGCCTACAGCACGTCGCTGAACTCCACCGAGACAGGAGCCAACCAACCGATGTGGGACAATATGTATGGTCTTGTGGAGCCAGCCAATATACTTATTCAGAATATTCCGCTCTATTACTCACAGAAGAGTGCCAACTACAACACCCGTCTCGGTGAGGCTTATTTCCTTCGGGCCTACGCTTTCTTCGAACTTGTGAAGCAGTTTGGTGGTGTGCCTCTGAAGCTCACGCCGTCAACGCAGGTGGAGACACACTTCGCGCGTAACAGTTTGGAAGAGTGCTACAAGCAGATCATCGGCGATTTTGAGAAGTCCTATGATCTGTTGCCCGGGAAGACAGTACAGACCGGTCGCATCACAAGGAGTGCTGCTGCCCATTTCCTCGCCAAAGCCCATCTCTTCCGTGCCAGTGAGCTCTACAGCGAGTGGAACAGCAGTTACAAGGAGGCTGACCTTGACGCTGTTATCAAATACGGCAAGGAGGTCATCACAGCCCATCCTTTGTGTAGAGATTTCATCCAGCTCTGGGATTATCAGAAAGCCAATGGCGACAACGAGAAGGTCAGTGAGGTCGTCCTTGCTGCTCAGTTCTCCAACGACAAGGCGACGTGGGGCCGCTATGGCAACCAGATGCACCTTTATTATCCTTCCGTCTATCAGAACCTCTCGGGCTGTATCCGCGACATCTCCGGTGACCGGGAGTTCTCTTATGTCAGTGCAACAGAATACTCTATGCAGGTTTTCGACCGTGTCAACGATTCGCGTTTCTGGAAGAGTTTCATCACGACGTACAACTGTAACAGTACGAAAGGTGCTCCTTCTTACACGGCTGATGATGCCGCTTACCTCCCCGATGGCAAGAGCGTGGGCGACAAGCGTTTCGTAGGAAAAGAGGTTGGTGTGAAATACATCATCAATAACCCCGGCGACACGCGTTTCACCGATGAGAATGGCAAGAAGAGTGACCTCGGTGTGCTCAAAGACGGTAAGCTGGAGCCACAGCATACCTTCATCCGCTATTATAAAGGAGAAAAGTTCAGCTGGAACATCTCGAAGGACAACACCACGGGCAACTATTATAACCTCATGCCGGCTATCAACCGCTCTGTGGCTCTGAGCAAGTTCCGTGACGGTTATCGTGACAGTTACAACTCACAGTTCGGCACGCGTGACGCTATCATCGCCCGCTCGGCTGACGATGTGTTGATGGTTGCTGAGGCCTATGCCCGCAAGAAGGACTATAACAATGCCATCACCTATCTGAACATGGTACGTGACCGTGCCGGCTATTCAGAGGGTGAGGATCGCGCTAAGCATGTCGACGGCGGTCAGGCTTACAGAAATAACTCTGTCTGCACAGGTGGAACGGCAGGACGTCCCGGCACGGAGTGCCCGATCTATTGTGAGACGAACACTTATTATGAGTCGAACAATATCCCTGTCTCTACTGCTGCCACGAAGAGCAAGCTGCATCTCAACTCGTTGAGTGATATTCTCAACTCTACCGTCGATGAGCCTATCTACAAGGCCCTGAACCTCACGTCCGACTATGACAAGGTGATGTGTTTCATCCTTGATGAGCGCACGCGTGAGCTCATCGGTGAGAGTCAGCGCTGGGAGGACTTGGCGCGTACGAAGACCTTGGAGACGCGTTGGAACGCGTTCAACTGTGCCTCGACCCTCGGACAAGGAAAGTTTGACCCTGAGAAGAACTATTTCCGTCCTATCCCTCAGTCGTTCCTCGATGACCTGACGAATGAGAATGGCCAGACACTGACGAAGGAGGAGAAGCAGGCGATGCAGAATCCAAGGTACTGATAGATTCCCCTCCCTCACCCCCGACTCCTTTCGGTTGTCTTGAACGGATTGAGCTTGTCA
This sequence comes from uncultured Prevotella sp., assembly GCA_938023885.1. GTDB lineage: Bacteria > Bacteroidota > Bacteroidia > Bacteroidales > Bacteroidaceae > Prevotella. Next base: position 8,585 of record CALJCU010000248.1, read on the forward strand.
TGCTCCTTTACTTTATTAAGGTCAGAACCTGACAAGCTCAATCTGTTCAAGACACTATGGAACGAGAAAGTTCAGCAGCACCATCTCCAACAGGCAGAAGAACTCCTCGA
>CALJCU010000249.1 GCA_938023885.1 uncultured Prevotella sp.
CGAATATGTAGCAGGGCGCAGCACCGTCTACTGCTGGATGGAGAATAACAAATTGCAGGATCCATTCTTCCAGCAGGTTTTCCGACCACTTGTTCGCAACGTGCGAAAAGAGAAAAATATTACGCTCTACATTCAAGGCGATGAGGAGAAAAAGACCGATAAAGCTACACGTATTGAGGCAAACCTTGAGCCGATGAACCGCGAGGGCAACCTAATCCTTAATGAGGAGGAACAGGATAACCCTCACATGAAGGAACTTGAAGACCAATTCAAGCTGTTCACGCTATCACTCAAATATCCTGCCGACGGCCCTGATGCAGTAGAAGGCGGTAATAGAAAAATAGACCAGACAGCCCAGCGCGCCGATCGGCCGTTAGTACAATCTCGAAGAAGTGTAAGATCTAAAAACAGACACCGGATATGAGCCAGTTTATTGACATAAAAGACTACGATGCAAGCGTTCATCGCGAGATACTCGATGCACTTGTAAGAGATGATGAGACGCTCGTTGAAATTTGTGAAGACAGAGCGATAGCCGAAATGCGCAGTTACTTGTCTAAGCGCTATGACTGCAACGCTATCTTTGCGGCAACAGGTAATGAGCGCAATCAACTTATTTTAATGATGGTTATTGATATTGCCGTCTATCATATCTTCTGCATTCACAATCCGATGAAACTTTCGCAGGTACGTAAAGATAGATATGAAAGAGCCGTGGAATGGATGAAGGCAGTATCCAAAGAAGACATCTCTATTGATGGCGTACTGCTCCTGCCTGAAGAGGAGAGAGCTGCAAAGGCTGTGGTGATGTTCAAAAGCAATAAGAAAAGAGAAAACAGATTATAATCATGACAAAAGAGAATACACGCATAACCATCGGTGGCAATATGCCACGTCCCGGACAACGTCAGCCTGCTATTATCAGGCTGACACAGCCCAAACGTTTCAATATTGATACTGCCGACTTCATGATGGCTATCAAGGCAGCCGAAAACGTTGATTATACCCAGCGGGCAAAACTCTATGACCTCTACAATGACATCTTGCTGGATACCCATTTATCCAGCGTCATTGATAAGCGGAAAAACGCTGTGCTATGCTCAAGCATTCAATTTCAGCGCGACGGCAAACCGGACGAGGCCATCAATGAACAACTGTTTT
>CALJCU010000250.1 GCA_938023885.1 uncultured Prevotella sp.
TGATATTACCCTCGACATCCTTCTCACATCCTGTGCACTTGACGATGTATGCGTTTTTCAGACGTACCTCCTTGCCGGGGGTCATGCGGAAGAACTTCTTCGGCGCGTCCTCCATGAAATCGGCACGCTCGATCCAAAGATTGCGTGAGAAAGATATCTGATGGCTTTCTGCTGTCTCATCCTCGGGATTGTTGACAGCGTCCATCTGCTCTGTCTGGCCTTCGGGATAGTTGGTCAGCACGAGCTTCACAGGGTCGATGACGGCGGAGACACGTGTGGCTTTCTTGTTCAGATCCTCACGAACGGCGGCCTCGAGGAGCGCCATGTCGTTGAGGGCATCAAACTTCGTGTATCCGATGGAACGGATGAAGGCTTTGATGGACTCGGGGGAGTAGCCGCGACGGCGCATGCCACAGAGGGTTGGCATACGGGGATCGTCCCATCCGTTGACGAAGTGCTCGTCGACGAGTGTGTGGAGCTTTCGCTTCGACATCACGGTGTAGGTGAGGTTGAGACGGTTGAACTCTATCTGTCGGGGGCGGTTGTCGTCGAGGGCTTCCTTAGCTGTGCCGTCGTACTCTTTGAGGTAGTCGATGAACTTGTTGTACAGGGGACGGTGAGGCACGAACTCCAGGGTGCAGACAGAGTGGGTGACACCCTCGAAGTAGTCGCTCTGTCCGTGTGCGAAGTCGTACATCGGGTAGCAGTGCCACTTTGTTCCTGTGCGGTGGTGCGGCGTTTGGATGATACGGTAGATGACCGGGTCACGGAAATGCATGTTCGGGTTCGCCATGTCGAGCCTGGCACGGAGTACCATGGATCCTTCCACAGCCTCGGGAGTGTTCATGTGCTTGAAGAGACACAGGTTTTCCTCGATGGGACGGTCGCGGTAAGGACTCGGCGTGCCGGGTTCTGTCGGCGTACCTTTCTGCCGGGCGATCTGCTCAGAAGTCTGCTCGTCGACATAGGCATGCCCGTTCTCAATCATCCAGATGGCAAAGTCCCACAGTTTCTGAAAATAATCGGAGGCATAATAGATATGTCCCCACTTGAATCCGAGCCATTTGATGTCGTTGAGGATGTTTTCTACGTATTCCGTGTTCTCTTTCGAGGGGTTGGTATCATCGAAGCGGAGGTTGCAGATGCCGCCGAATTCCTCGGCAGCACCGAAGTCCATGCAGATAGCCTTGGCGTGGCCGATATGCAGGTATCCGTTGGGCTCCGGGGGGAAGCGTGTCTGGATACGTCCATGGTTCTTACCTTCCTTGAGATCCTCGGCGATGAGCTCTTCGACGAAGCTCAGGCTCCGCTTCTCCTCCTTCTCGTTTTCTTTAGTTCCCATTTTTATATACGTGTTATCAATATTTGTCATGTGGAAGTTCATTGTGCGGGCGCACATGGTTGTCCAATATGCAAAGTTAGCTATTTCCAGCTACAATCATGTCGAATATGACGGAAATATTATAAAATATTGGAGCAAAAAGTTGTTTAGTATCAAAAAGATTATTACCTTTGCCATCGTTATCCTGAATACAATCTTTTTACCTTAAGAAGACTAATGCTTATTGAAAGGAAATGGCGCACGCTGAGACAGCGTGCGCCATTCATTTTATAGGGGTGTTGATATGTTGTTAGCCATTAGCACCCAACACCTATCACCTCACTTGATTCCTCTCTGATTCAGCGCGGCTGCGTATCTCTTGGCGTTCGTCATGTGCTCCGCATAAGTCACGGCAAAATCGTGGGTACCGCTGAAGTCAGGCCTGGCACACATATAGAGATAGTTGTGATGCACCATGTTCAGCACGGCGTCGATGCCGGCGATGGACGGCACGCGGATAGGTCCTGGAGGCAGGCCGGGGTTCGTATAAGTGTTGTATGGACTCTTCACGAAGAGCATGGCGTGATAGATACGCTTCAAGGCGAAGTCCTTGAGGGCGAACTTGATTGTCGGGTCGGCCTGGAGCGGCATGCCCTGAGGATATTTGGTGTCGTGGAGCATGAGACGGTTGTAGTACATGCCTGCGATCATCGGCTTCTCGGCATTGTTGGCTGTCTCCTCATCGACGATGCTCGCGAGTGTCGTGACCTGGATGGGGTCAAGATGGAGGACCTGTGCTTTCTCCTTACGGCTGGTATCCCAGAACTTGTCATACTCCTTCTTCAGACGGCTGAGGAGATGGTCGACATCCGTGTCCCAGTAGACATCGTAGGTGTTGGGGATGAACATCGCGGCAATCGTCGTGGTGTCGTAGCCGTACTTACGGCAGACGCTCTCGTTGGTGAGTGCCTTGACGAGCGTCGTGCTGTCCATCATGAGTCTCTTACTCAGTGCTCCTGCCATGTCGGGCATAGTGCGCACGCTGGGAACGACGAGGTCGACGGGGTCCTGCATGCCATTTTTCAGATGACGGAAGACGGTGAAGGCTCCCATGGACGGCTTGAGGGCGTAACGGCCTGTGCGGACGTGATGGATGAGGTTGCTGTGGCGGGCGAGGATGCGGAAAGCCTGAAAGCAGTGGGCCTTGGAGACGGGGCGGAGCTTTGCCACGAGGGAGTCGTAGTTGTCATCCGGATCGACATAGACATACTGGGTTGTACTCCTGCCGGTGAACGATGTGAAAAAGTAGTAGTACACCAGTCCGAAGAGGGCCAGTATACATACTGCTGCAAGGATAAGATACCTCTTGCTAACCTGACGTGTCATTTTTGTTACGTGTTAATTCTGAATTCCGGTGCAAAGTTAACTATAAAATATGTAACTTTGCAAGAAATTATGAAATACGAAAGTTATATTTTTGATTTGGACGGCACATTGCTCAATACGTTGAACGATCTCGCCGCCAGTTGCAACTATGCGCTGCGGACCTACGGGTTGCCGGAGCACAGCGTGGATGACGTGCGGCGCTTCGTGGGCAACGGGGTACGGCTGCTTATGACGCGTGCTATCCCCAAAGGGGAGAGCTATCCGAAGTTTGAGGAGTGCTACGCCTGTTTCCGTCAGCATTATCTCCATCATAACCTTGACACGACGGAACCCTACCCGGGCATCATGGAGATGCTCAGGACTCTGATGGAGAACGGTAAGAAGGTGGCGGTGGTGAGTAATAAGTTCTATCAGGCCACGCAGGAACTCGTGCGTCATTTCTTCCCGGACATCAAGGTAGCTATCGGAGAGCGGCCCGGCATCCATAAGAAGCCGGCACCTGACACGGTGAACGAGGCGCTGCGCCAGCTCGGCATGCCGCGTGAGACGGCGGTGTATATCGGCGACAGCGATGTGGATATCGATACGGCACGCAACAGTGGTATGCCGTGTGTCAGTGTGCTCTGGGGCTTCCGTGACCGTCAGTTCCTGTTGGATCATGGGGCAACGACGCTGGTGGAGAAGCCAGTGGAGATATTGTTTTTATAGAATCAAGCGTCTTTTATGCGTTTATCGGCATTGTCTTGATGCGTGCGAGGTGACGTCCGCCCTCGAAGTCGATGGAGAGGAACTCATCCATGATCTCTGCTGCCATCTCGTTATTGATGAAGCGGCCGGGCATGACGAGGACATTGGCGTCATTGTGCTGACGGATGAGATGGGCGATCTCCGGGATCCACGCCAATCCGGCCCGGATCGACTGATGCTTGTTCAGCGTCATGACCATCCCTTCGCCGGATCCGCAGATGCCGATGCCGGGATAGACGTCGCCCCGCTCTATACCACGTGCAAGAGCGTGGCCGAATTCAGCGTAGTTACAGCTTTCTTCACTGTAGGTGCCGTAGTCCTTGTAAGGGATATGCTTGGCATCGAGATACTGTTTGACAAATTGCTTGAGCTTGAACCCCGCGTGATCGGAGGCGAGTCCAACAGTCTTGATTTCCATTCTTTTTTTGAGGTTATATTTAAAGGTTACTGAATAATCTTTGTCATTGCCATGGCCGAGACGAGTCCGTCGGGACTGATCTTCGCGTTGATCTTGAACGTAGCGTGATGCTCCTTTGTGGGGTCGGTGCGTTGGATATCCTGTGTAGCCGAGACGTTGACGGTATACTCGTACTCATCCTGTCCTACTTCACGCTTGTTGATCTTCGCATCGTTGCCGAGACGCCATGTCATGCCTGTGATGTCATCTTTGTAGATCTTCTGGAGGAAGATGGCGACATCGGCTTTCGTGGCCTGCGCCTTGCCGAGGAAGTTGGACATGACGGGCTCGACACTGGCCTGCAGCGATGCCTCGTCGTTGGCGTTGACAGCCTGGAAGAAATGACGGAGGGCGGCGGTGACCATCAGCTTCTCTTCGGGCTGTACGGTCTTGACCTTGAGTTTCTGGATAGCGGTGTTGGCCTCGTCGACATGCTCCCCGTTGGGGTGCTCGTCGAGGTAAGCCTGGATTTCGTCGAGGGTGTTGGCATTGGCTGCGAAAGCCCAATCGATGGAGTCGATCTTATGCTCTGCTTCCGTCTTGTGCCCGGAGTCCGGGTGCTTGCTGAGGTAGTCGAGCAGCGCTTGTTTGGAGCCGCTCACTACAGCGTTGTTCCAGTCGTTATCCAACTGTTTGAGGGCGTTGAGATGTGCTTGGATGGAGTCGATATGAGCTTCGGGGGCATCCTTATAGTTGTCGAGATAGGTCTGGAGCACGAGGGGGTCGTCGCTCTTCATGGCGTATTCGTAAGCCTCCTCTTCCTTGGAGGTCTTAGCGTTGTTGTAGAAATAGAAACACACGCCACAGAGTATGAGGGCGAGGATGATGGCTGCGATGAGTGGGCCGTGACCTTTCTTCTTCTTTGGCGGGACGGGTGGGGGCGTGCTGCCTCCATTCTTACCGTTGACAGAGGTCTTAGGCTGCTGGGGAGCAGCCTGGGGACGGTAGTACGACTGCTGAGGAGCAGTCGGCTGAGCGTGGGCCTCCCCTGCGGATGCAGCGGCTGATACCGGCTGTGGAGGCGGCTGAATGGCAGTTGTGTTGCCTGCGGTGCCTGCGAGGCGTGTCAGATGATGGCAGTTGGGGCACATCTCCTGATCACTGAAGTAGATCTCGCCGCATTGCGGACATTTGGTGATTTTTCCGGCTATCGCCACACCGCAGTTGGGACAGAAGGGGGCCCTGTCACTTATCTGTCGCCCGCATTCGGGACATTTTATCATTGCCATAGTTATGCTGGATTATTAGTTTTGTATGTATTTGAGTGAACGTTGTCGGTTGAGCATCATCGGTGTCGGAACCTTATCTCCCGCAGTTTATGCCTGCCCATGAACCGGCTCTTGTCGACATAGCCGTTGATGCCGTCGAGGCGGCCTTTGCCTGTGTACTGCCACAGGATATACTCTTTGCCATCGGCGAGTACAGGCTGACAGGTGGAGTACTGCGCGATCATGAGTTTATAGTCGTCGAGCAGTCCCTGAAGATTGGTGTTGTAGAAATTTGTGCCAGTGTAGACGACAGGCCGCTGTCGGTATGCTTTCTCCACGAGGACGAGAAACTTCGAGAGGGAGTCACGGAATTCCTCACGCGACAGGCCGCTGCGTGTCTCTACGTCGATCATTGGCAGCAGATCCTGATCGCCGGGGCGGCACTGCGCCATGAAGTTATGAAGCTGCTCCACCTGGTCGATACGGGGACGGTAGAAATGATATGAGCCCACCTTGAGGCCGTAGCTGTGAGCCAGGTCGATGTTCTGCTTGTACTTGTCGTCGATGCGTGATCCTCCTTCTGAGGCTTTGAGATAGACGTAAGCCATCTTCGTCTTGCCCACAATCTCCCAGAACACGTTGCCTTGATAATGGCTCAAGTCGATGCCGTGGATATGGCGACACGTGTCCTCACACTCCACATGACCGGCCTGCGCGAAAGTCACGGTGAAGAGCATCATGCAAAATATAGTAAGGAAAAATCGCTTAAAACTCGAAATCATGGTGCAAAGATACAAACTATTCGGGGAAAATGGCAGCAGTCTGCTTAATTTTATCTTCCACAAATTTCTGATGCGCCGTAAGAATGAGCTCCCCGTGGTGGTCGTTTTTCACGGAGTGGCGCACGGTGACCCTTGCGGCGAGGGTTGTGAAGAGCCGCATGACGACATCGAAGACGACATTTGGTGTTTGGGTATTTATCGTAGAGACGAATCTGGTACCCGCCCCTACGGCATCACCCGCAGCGCTACGTGTCAGGCATCGTCCCTGTGTGCATTGATGCGTGTGATCCACTCCTGACGGCGTATCTTGCGCCGATTGTTGTGCCGGCGGAGATCCATGATCATCTTGAAGCCGATCCATACGAGGATGACCATGAGGACGACGAAGACAGCAATGAGCAAATATAGATTCTCTTTCATGACTAGATTTCAATTAGTGCGCACGATACCATTTATAAAGTCTTCCGACACCATCCTCGATCCCCACCTTGTGGCTCCACCCGAGGCTGTGGAGCTTCGAGATGTCGATGAGTTTCCGCGGTGTGCCGTTGGGTTTAGTCTTGTCCCATACGATCTCGCCCTCGAAGCCGACGGTCTTCTTCACGAGTTCTGCCAGTGCTTTGATGGACAGTTCCTTGCCTGTACCCACGTTGATGTGGCAGTTGCGGATCTCGCCGAGAGAAGGAATGGCACCGCCGCGTCCTTCCGAGTTGTTACGGTTGACCTCGCCATCGGTCTTGGCACCGTAGAAGACACTGGAATATTTCTCGATGCCGATGATATCCTTGAAGTCGACATTGAGCAGGATATAGACGGAGGCGTCGGCCATGTCCTCCGACCAGATGAACTCACGCAGCGGGGATCCGTCGCCCCACAGCGTCACCTTGTTGTTCTCGATACCGTAGAAGGCGAGGGCTTTCTTGATGCGTTCCTGTGGGTTCTTGCCGTCGACGTTCCCCTCACTGATGATGGTGCGCAGCTTATCCGTGGGGTTGATGGGCCTCAGATCCATGTCGTGACGGATACCCCCCCAGGCACCCTCATGGAGTAGTTTGGCGAGGAAAATCTTACGCATCATGGCCGGCATGACGTGAGAGTTCTCCAAATGAAAATTATCGTTGGGGCCGTAAAGGTTCGTGGGCATGACAGCGATATAGTTGGTGCCGTACTGGAGGTTGTAGCTTTCGCACATCTTCAGTCCGGCGATCTTTGCGATGGCATACTCTTCGTTGGTGTATTCGAGCGGGGAGGTGAGAAGCGTGTCTTCCTTCATCGGCTGGGGCGCGTTCTTGGGGTAAATGCAGGTGGAACCGAGGAAGAGCAGCTTCTTCACATGGTGCTTGTAAGCCTGTTCGATGACGTTGCACTGTATCTTCATGTTCTGCATGATGAAGTCGGCACGGTAGAGTGAGTTGGCCAGGATGCCGCCGACGAAAGCCGCTGCCAGGATCACGGCATCGGGCTGCTCCTCATCGAAGAAGCGCTTCACTGCAAGCTGATCCGTGAGGTCCAGTTCCTTATGGGTACGGCCCACGAGGTTGTGGTAACCGCGTTTCTCTAGGTTGTTCCATATAGCCGACCCCACGAGACCGTGGTGTCCGGCAACATAAATCTTACTTGATTTGTCTAACATCTTAATATAATATCTTTAATTTGCGTGCAAAGTTACGAATAAATAAGGCAAAAGAATAAAAAAGATGTCACAAAAGATTTGTTCTTTATTGATTATCATTTTTCTTGTATAATATTTCTTCATGCAGAGCCGCAGAGCGATAATGAGCTGTAGAGAATGGGCATTGAGCCGTGGCGTTTGCAGGAGTGGGGCTTGTGTCCCCTCAAAAAACCCAGGCTCTCTGCTGCTCTAAAATTCTCTGCTGCTCTGCGTGAAAAGCTATGGGCTTGCCTTTGGTTCATATTACTTGTGGATCGCTCGTGGAAATATTGTTAAAATATGGTTGAAGCGGTGCAGATTTGTCGGAAATTGTGTATATTTGCAATCGTATAATTCTAAAACCAGCACAACATGCTAACTCAACAAGACAAGCAACAGATTGAAGGCCGCGGCATGACCGTCGCCCGGGTAGAACATCAGCTCGAAGAGATCGCCCAGGGCTTCCCGTTTCTCAAGCTCGAGGCCGCTGCGGCCGTGGGCAAGGGTATCACCGTGGAGGATGCCAGGGGTCAGAAGGCTGCTGTCGATAAATGGCAGGGTTATAAGGACGCAGGACATAAGATCATGAAGTTCGTGCCCGCTTCGGGTGCCGCAAGCCGTATGTTCAAGAATATGTTCGCATTCCTCAATGCTGACTATCAGGAGCCTCAGACTGATTTCGAGAAGGATTTCTTCAAGCATATTGAGAAGTTCGCTTTCTACGAAACACTTAATGCCAAATGCAAGGAGAACAACGGCAAGGATATCGCCACACTCGTGAAAGAGGGCGATTATAAAACTGTCGTGGCTAGCCTGCTCAACAAGGAAGGACTCAACTATGGCCAGCTGCCTAAAGGCCTGCTGCTCTTCCACCGCTATGCAGACGGCGTGCGCACGCCGATGGAGGAACACCTCGTGGAGGCTGCGCTTTATGCCAGTTCGGGGGGTGAGGCGCATATCCATTACACTGTCTCGCATGACCATCTGAAGCTCTTCGAGCAGAAAGTGGCGGAGAAGAAGGCGCAGTATGAGCGGAAGTTCAATGTGAAATACGATATCTCGTTCTCAGAGCAGAAACCGTCTACGGATACGGTGTCTGCCAATCCTGATAACACACCTTTCCGTAACGAGGACGGCACGCTGCTCTTCCGTCCCGGTGGGCATGGTGCACTGATCGAGAACCTCAATGATATTGATGCTGATGTCGTGTTCATCAAGAATATCGACAATGTGGTGCCTGACCGGCTGAAGGAGGACACTGTGCACTGGAAGCAGGTCATCGGCGGCGTGCTTGTTGATGTGCAGGATAAGATCTTTGGATATCTGCGTGTCCTCGACTCAGGCGTGTATAATCATGAGAAGATTGAGGAGATCATCCGTTTCGTGCAGCATGTGCTCTGCACACGCAAGGAAGACATCAAGGAACTGGAAGACGGTGATCTTGTGCCTTATCTCCACGGAAAGCTCAACAGGCCTCTCCGTGTGTGCGGCGTGGTACATAATGTGGGTGAGCCGGGTGGCGGCCCGTTCCTCGCCTATAACCAGGATGGCACCGTGAGCCCGCAGATCCTGGAGAGCTCGCAGATAGACAAGAGCAATGAGGCCTATGTGAAGATGTTCACGGGCAGTACTCACTTCAACCCGGTAGATCTCGTGTGCGCCATTAGGAACTACAAAGGCGAAGCTTTCAACCTGACGGCCTATGTAGACAAGTCAACAGGATTCATCAGTGCGAAGTCAAAGAACGGACGCGACCTGAAAGCACTGGAACTGCCAGGACTATGGAACGGAGCGATGAGCGACTGGAACACCGTCTTCGTGGAAGTTCCTCTCGACACCTTTAATCCGGTAAAGACAGTCAACGACCTTTTGCGCGAACAGCATCAGTAAGCACTCTGCCGTCATGCCTGTCGGTGACAGTCAACTTGTCCAACAAGCCAACGAGCACGTCACCTACTACAAATCTTTGAAAAAGAGCGGCTGCACATCTGTAGTTCCCAATCGCTTGGGAAAGGTT
>CALJCU010000251.1 GCA_938023885.1 uncultured Prevotella sp.
CATTATGAAAAAGGACCCTTCGGGAAAACACTTCTTACGAGCATTGACCAGAACGACAGTAAAGGTATAGTAGTAGCTGCACAGAGTTTCAACTACTATAATGATGTGAAAAAGGGACTCTATGCAGATAGTATTACAACCTATACAGCTGGTATAGACAATTATGGCAAGCTTGTAAAAACCAAAATTGGACATTTCGACGAACACTTGTCTCTTCTTGGCGGAGCTTCCTCCAGGGGAAATACCATTGGAGGCGGTATCATGGTCGGGGCTGGCTGGGGGCCGGCAACAGCGAGTGCAGGTGCTTCTTATAGCCATACCAATTCTTCCAATGAAGGCCGTGTGACACTTGTAGATATCAATGGCGATGGGATGCCCGATAAGGTATGGAAAGGTAGCGATGGTAAACTCCATTATCGCCTCAATATGAACAAGGCCCTCTCTCATCCTGTCTTTGGCAAGGAACAGGCTTTGGTGGGTGTAAACAGTTTCTCTTCCGGCAAGGCTACCAGCTATACTCTCAGTGCTAACGTTGCTACAGGTTTTGGACCGGCGAATATGGGCTATGCCATCAGCAAAACTAAGGATCAGAATAAGACCAAGGTTTATTTCCAGGATTTTAATAGTGATGGCCTTGTTGATATTGCAGTTAACGGAATCGTTTATTTCAACCATAGCGACGGAAAAGATGTGACCTTTGCACCTGCCAGTACGGCCACGGGCAACCCGATACCGTCAATAGCCGGAGTTGACGTTGCGCCTGCTTTCAAAGTTGACTACAAGACTGTTCGCGACTCTTTGGAGAGAGAGTTCCCTCTACATGATGTCGTACGTGTTTGGCGAGCGCCTTATTCAGGTACAGTATCTGTTATGAGCCATGTAGAGAAGCACTCTTCTGAGGGAGATGGTGTCAGCCTCAGTATGCAATTCAACAGTGACGTGTTATGGAAGGACACCCTGTTACAATCGGGATCTGTGACCTTGCCTGCAATAACCCGTAGCGTAAAACCTGGAGATGTTTTCGTATTTCGTGTCGGAGCCCGCTGCTCCGGTATAGGTGATGATGTCATATGGGATCCGGAGATAACTTATACTTCTATCAAGACTGATAAATATGCCGGTGAGGACTTGAAGAGATATCGCAGCAGTGAAGATTATATAAGCGGTGCATATTCAACAGCTGCCCTTTCGGAAACTGCAGTAAACAGATTTGAAGGTACATTCAATAAACAGAAGACTTCTGATGACATTATACTGGCAATCATGAAGACTGATAAGGATGGTAATCAGTTGGTCATGGACAGTCTCCTCCTTAAAGCAGACACTGTGATCAGCCATGGCAGCTTCTCCGGTAATCTAACAGCCACAGCAGGAGAAGAGGCTACTGTTAACTTCATTATACGAACTGCGAGTCCCATCAACTGGAAACATATAGA
>CALJCU010000252.1 GCA_938023885.1 uncultured Prevotella sp.
CACAATTCTATATTGTATGGGGTATAAAGTTCTCTGATGGACAGCTTGATTGGGCACAGAAACGTCTTAACGAACATACAGACAGCACGGTGCAGATGACACCTGAGGTGCGTCAAATGTATAAAGAAGTGGGTGGTTCGCCTCATTTGGACGGACAGTATACTGTCTTTGGGCAGGTGTTAGATGGATTAGATGTTGTTGAACGTATTCAACGCCAGCCTGTTGACGCCAACGACCGTCCATTAGTTGATGTCCGTATCCGTAAAGCAACCATATTGAAATAGGGTTGTCTTTATTATCTCAAAAAGTAAATACAAAGTAAAGTTACTATAAATTTATGTCAATCAACAGAAAAGCAACAGCCTGTCTGTTTGCGCTTATGCTCGGAAGTGGAGTAGGTGTAGCCGGTAACAGGTTTGTCTATCGTGCTGTAAAAGATACGATTACACAGCGCATAGACACTACAAAACAGAATGTTCAGAAAGGTAAAGCACTTGAGAAAGAGAAAGCCGGCAAGCAGAATAAAACCACGTAAAAAATAAATTGCATAGAAAAAATAAGAGGTAATCATTAAACGGTTGAATGAGATTACCTCTTATTTTTTATCCTGTGCTGAGTAGCTGTTCAGTGTGTAGCCCTCCACCAGGCCGTTTTCTCTTTTCCTTTTAATGCTATACTGTTAATACTCGGATCTGAAATAGTGATACCGGAGAACTGGCTGATCTTGATAATCCTACCTGTATTATATATTGCTGAATAGATAGAATCAGTATGAACCGACGACCGTACCGCCTGCTGCAGATCAGCGCTGAAGTCATTGAGCATATCGTTGTTCCTGCACAGGTGCATCACATAGTCCTTCATGTCATAGAAGATGCCTTGATTGAATCCGTCTAACACCTGAAGACTGTCAAGTTGATTGCTGTCAAACTGATAGGTATTATTAATTTTCCGCATCACTGCTGCAAGATTATCCAACTTCCTACAGTCAATCACTGACAAGGTTCCATATGGGAATTCAAACTTAGAATAGAAATTATAAAAGGAACTTGTTATTGTCTTATAGTTTGGCGTGGCAGAAGCAAGCGATGGCCACATCGTCCGATAGGGCATTCCTTCCGCCATCACTTCAGACGTAGAGGCAATGAGAAAATTTGTAACATCTTTTAGTGTATAAGCCGTCTCAATGTTGGCCATATAGCAATCGTCAAAGAGAATATACTGCATCTTCAGGCCGGCATTGGCGATGCCTTCCTGTAAGGTCTCAATGTTTGTAGCATAATCGCTTGGGTCTGAAACACTACCGTAGAACCGGGTGGGGTGATAAGGTCTTCTATTGCTCATTCCTGATTTGGCAGTTGGAGCCTGTCCGATACTTGACTTTGCGCCAAACGGATAGTTGCTCCAGTCGTTCTTATAGGTCCATCCCACGCCATGACATCCGATGATCAATCCATAGTTGAGCGCATAGGCATTGCTCTTTACATCGTTGAGAATCTGCGTAATACCGTCGGCAGTGGTATAGAGATTACCCGAATATGCCTTTATCGTCGTATGCTGTATCTGTTTGTTTACCAATTTAATCTCATACAGCGTCGACTCCGACGACGATGTGCTCAGGAAGACCATCACGCGGTTGCCCATGCTTCCTGCTTCCAGAATGGCTCCCTCGATGCTGTCGAGATTCTGCTGAAAGTATTTGTAAAGCCCGGTGCTTGACGCGCTTCCCGACCACGGCATGAACACGATGGTGGTCTGTGTGTTGATGTCGGACACGTCCTCCGCCTCCTCATTACAGGAGATGAGGGACAATAAGGCTACTGCAAGCAGGGAAAAGAAAAACAGAATGCGTTTCATGAGCAAAGCTGATGAGTTATTTCTTGGCTTTCAGCGCCTTAAGGCTTTCCTCGATGCTGGCTATCTTCTCTTCCGCATCACTCTGCTTCTTGCATTCTTTCTCAACGACAGCTTCGGGAGCATGCGAGGCAAAGTTGACATTGGAAAGCTTCTTCTGCACGCCGGCAAGGAATCCCCGCAGGTGCTGAAGCTCTTTCTCCTGTTTCTCAATCTCAGCATCCACATCGATGAGGTCGCCTACAGGCACAGCAAACTCGTCAGTACCCACCATGAAGGCAGATGCATCAGCAGCTTTCTCCTTCACAACTGTCAGTGTCTTGAGGTTAGCCATCTTGATGATGATGCTGCTGAATGCGGCAAAGTGGTTCTCACCAATGACATGAAGTTCCAGCTCCTTTTTCGGGGCAATGTTCTTCTCGTTGCGCACGGCTCTCACACCTGCCACAATCTGCTTTACGAGTTCCATGTCAGCACAGAGTCTCTTGTCAGCCTCTGCCGGCTCGGCAGTCTCCAGGCGAGAGACCATAATGCTCTCACCGGATTTGCGTTCTGTGATATGCTGCCAGAGCTCCTCGGTGATGAATGGCATGAAAGGGTGAAGCATCTGCATGAGTCTCTCGAAGAAATGAAGTGTAGCTTCCATCGTTGTCTTGTCCATCGGCTCCTGCTTGCCGTTGACATAAGCGGGCTTGACGAGGTCAAGGTACCATGCAGAAAAC
>CALJCU010000253.1 GCA_938023885.1 uncultured Prevotella sp.
TCTATCTGTGTCCAGTGTGTACCACTCTCATCCGTGATGTTCTTATAGCAATTGATATCTCCGGGAGCCTTCAGCAAGACAGCAAGACGAGGATCACGGTTCTGGCGCACCTTGCTGATACCCGTATCACAATATTCATATTTAGAATCGTAGATAGGCTTGCCGTCCTTCATCAGATAGCTCTCGATAAGGCTACGTGTGAATCCGGTACCGATATTACCCTTCTCTACAGCAACCTCGACATCATTCTGAACGCTGAGCGTTTTGCTGTACTGACGCCACAAGATGACAACAGGAACATTGCTGGCATCGGTATTGCCCCAGATATCAAGGTAAGGATTGTCGTCGCCCAACTTCTGCGGGATAACACCATTGTTGGTAGACAATTTACCTTTATACTGTTCGGCAACAGCCTCGGCTGCGGATGCGGCTGTCTCGAAGAAATACTTTGCCTCGGCTTCAATACTTCCGGTAGGATACTTGTAGTTGGCGTTCTTAGATGCACCGGGCCAGCCTGATCCATTGGGAACGAATGGAGTGCCGGCAAAGTTAGTCAGCCAGGAGCCTTCATACAAAGCCACGCGGCTCTTAAAGAGATTCGCAGCATTGTAGGTCACACGGGTGGTATTGAATCCACTCTTCGCCATATACGTCATCGCCGTATCAAGGTTGTTGATGATGAAACGGGCGACCTCGTTGCACGGCTGGCGGCTGTCGGCATTGACGAGCGTCGTCTCGTCGTCCTTCAGCGCCTGGGTAAGGATGGACAGGTCACCAAACTTCTGCAACAACTCGAAGTAAGCGTATGCGCGGAAGAAATAAAGTTCACCGATATACTGGCGAAGATTCGTATCATTACCACTGATCTGACCGGCATTGTACTTCGTCAATATCTGGTTGAGCTGATAGTTGATATTGCGTACATTTGTCCAGTTCCAGTCGGAGTTGGTATTGCTCACAAGCCACAGACCTGTACCGAACTTGTTGTCCGGGGTACGACTGAACTGATTGTCGGTATTGTTGTCGTTGACATAGGTACCGTAGTTCCATCCACCATGTCCAGGAAGGATGTCCTGATAGAAGCGGTTGGCGACGGCCTGTACCTGGTCTTCCGAGGTGTAGAAGCTCTCCGGGGTCAGGTTTGATGACGGCTCTTGCTCCAGATAGTCGTTGCACGATGCCATACCACCGATAAGCAAGGACGCTATGAATAATTTGTTTATAATCGATTTCATATTGATTTCTGTTTTAGAACGTTACATTGATTCCGAATGAGAATGTACGGGAAAGAGGATAGCCATTGGTGTTGGAAGCACTCTGTGAGCTGGACTGATAAAGGAGCTCCGGGTCGAACTGCCTCGGCATGTCTGTGATCGTCCAAAGGTTCTCAGCAGAGAAGAACACGCGCAGATTCTGGATATACCATTTCTGCGTGATTGCACGAGGAATCGTGTATCCGATCTGCAGGTTCTTAAGGCGGCAATAAGCTGCATTCATGAGATAACGTGTCTGGCACTGCTCATTCTTGTTGTCGAAAGTAGCTCGTGGCAGCCATGTATTCGGGTTGGCAGCCTTATAGCCATTCTGCACTGACCAGGTATCAGATCCACGCCAATAGTCCTCCACAGCAGTGATACCTGCGCACCACCACATACCAGAGTTGGTAGCACCGAAGAGATACTCGAGGTTACCCCAAGATCCGCCAATCCACGCATCACGCTTCATCACACCCTGGAGGAAAGCGCGTACGTCAAAGCCCTTCCAACTGGCGTTGAGGTCGAGACCGAAGAGGAAACGCGGCGTGTAGTTGCCGATGACCTTAAGGTCACCATGATCAGCGAGCGTGCGTGCACCGGCAGAGATCTTCTTATCACCATTAAGGTCGCGGTACATGATGTCACCTGCTGCCCAGTTACTGCCGAGCGTGCTCTGATCTGTTGTAGCGAGGTGTTTCTGCATCTCCTCGTTGGTCTGAGCGATGCCGATTGTCTCATAGCCCCAGATCTCATTCATGTAACGTCCCTCAATATAGTTGTCGATGGAATTTGTCGGGTTATTCGGGTAACGCGTAATCTTTGTACGTGCATCCGAAAGGTTGAATGTAGCACCATAAGAGAGACCATTCTTCAATGTGTCGTGCCATCCAATCTGGAATTCACAACCTGTGGTACGCAAGTCAGTGTTGTTTGTTACAGGGACACTGGTACCGAGGATAGCAGGGAGCTCAGGAGCGTTACCTACCATATCCTTTGTGTTGCGAACGTAGAAATCGAAGTTGCCTGTCAGTCTGTTATTCAAGAAACCATAATCGATACCGATATTATAACTCTCTACCTTTTCCCAGGTAAGGAGTGCTGAAACGAGATTTGGAGCGCTGGTGATGTTTGGCTTTGTGCCATTCTGCAGCCATGTGCCGGCTGCTGAAGAGTAAGTGATAGTCTGATAGGTCTGATACCAGTTGTCAATGTTCTGGTTACCGAGTGAGCCATAAGAAAGACGCAGCTTGAGGTTGTCGAGCCAGGACCTCGTGCTCTTCATGAAAGGCTCTTCGGAGATACGCCAACCGAAAGAGAAAGACGGGAAAAGTTTCCACATGTTGTCGCGACGGAACTTGGAAGTACCATCATAACGGAGGTTAGCCTCGAAGAGGTAGCGCTCCATGAAGTTGTAGTTGACACGTCCGAAGAATCCGGCTGTTTGCCACTGGTTGCGTGTACCGTCTACCTCAGGAGTAATAGGACTGCCAGTATAGCTTAGTCCATTGGTAAGGCCTATTTCTGGCTTGCTTGGATCGAGAATACCATTCCGCTGGGCTGAGAAATAGAGCCTCTTCAGCTGCTCTGTCTGGAAACCAGCCATGACATGGAAGTTATGCTTCTCATTGAGGTTCCAAGAGTACTCTGAGTAAGCCTGGAAGTTGAGATAGTTGTCGCGGGTCTCACGCTCACAGACGTTGGAAGAAGTATTATAGATGACTGGGTCACCTGCCACATTATGATTGTAAGTATACTGTGAATCCCAGTGGCGTGTGGTATAATCGGTTTTGTAATTGAAATCGATATGTGTCTGCCAGTTCTTGATAGGCTCAATGATGAACCCAAGCTGATGGCTCAGGATGTCACGCTGCATAGTGTCTTTGCCACCGGTGGCCAGACCGAGAGCGGGAGACGGCGAGCTGTACAGATAACCATTGCGGTCGTAAAGTGGAAGCGTAGGCCATCCCTGGCGGGCCATATCACTGTACAAGCTGCCCGTCATAGCCGAGGGGCGCTGATAGTCAGTACGTGTCCAACTCATATTATAGCTCATGCGTATCCACTTTGCCAACTCTGCATTGATCTTCGACCTGCCATTGTAGCGGTTGTACTGATCCTTGCCCATGTTCATGAATCCGCCATCGTTGAGGTAATTGAAAGAAGCATAGTAATTGACCTTGTCACCACCACCTTGCACACTGGCATTATGCTCCATAGCAAATGCCGTATTCTTATAGACGACATCGTACCAGTCGACATCATCGATGCCGTAGCCGTATCCGTCAGCCCAGGTCGTTTCGTTGTTGGTAGGAATAGCATACAACAGTGTACCATCTGCCGCCTTGCGAACGCCGCGGGAATAAGGTGTAGCATTGTGGTATGCTACGATCTGCGCCATGCGGTCAGCGTCGAAAGTCACACCGGAACCGGAGTTGGTCTGAGCATCGTTCATCCACGATGCGAAATCGACAGAGTTCATCATGTGCTTCTCACGGATGAGGTTGGAGAAACGGAAAGAGTTGTTGTAGTTGACCGTTACCTTTCCATTCTTGCTGCCGCTCTTTGTGGTAATAAGAATCACACCAAACGGAGCGCGGGAGCCATAGATAGAAGATGCTGCTGCATCCTTCAGAACAGAGATGTTCTCAATATCCTGCGGGTTAATAGTATTGAGATCACCCTCTACGCCATCGATAAGGATAAGCGGAGAACCGCTTGAACCCTCACCGATCGTGCCTGTACCACGGATGTTGATGCTCGCCGTAGACTCTAAGGAACCGCCGGAATTGGTGATGTTAAGTCCCGGGACAACACCTTGCAGCGCCTGGGTGGCACTCTGCACAGGGCGCTGGGCGAGCTCATCGCCGTCAACGGTTGCCACCGCACCGGTCAAGTTTACCTTTTTCTGGGTACCGAAGCCGACGACAACCACCTCGTTAAGAGTCTTGTTATCCTCGACAAGTGTGACATTGAAGGTCGACTTTCCTGCTATAGACAGCTTCTGACCCTTAAAGCCAATATAGGAAATAGTGATGTTGTTTCCTTTGACGTTTGATAAGGAGAACTTACCCTCAAGGTCGGTAACCGTTCCGTTACTCGTGCCGTCTTCTATGATGCTGGCACCAATAATCGGCTCGCCATTAGCGTCAACGACTGTACCCTTGATACTTTTAGCCTGTTGTACAATGTTTGTTGCATTCGTCTCAGCATGACTCTGCAGAGGAATACTTCCTCCAGAAAATACCACTGTGACAAGCAACGACGTGGAGAGAACGTCCCTCCAATGGTTCTGGTTTGCTTTCATACAGTTTTTTTGTTTGGTTATACATAAGTTTTGATGTTGCGCTTACAAAGCGTAGAGCTGTTTTCAAGTCGTTGTAAATTTAACTAAAAAGTTATTTTCTCCCAACTTTTTTCTCTTTGTTTTTCTAAATATGCCGTAAAGTTATGTAAAAATATTCAATAGTGATCGTATTTCAACCAATAAAGGGTAACAAATCGATCAAATAGGTAAAAGAACTCATACACGCCCTCCCCAAGGGGAGGGATGTTGATTACATAGAGCCACGTCTTATAGGACGTGGAGCTACCCTACTCCCTGAAGAGCTTCTTGAGTTGCTCCACTGTTACAGACTGCTGTGGACGGAAGGCCTCACTGTTCATATAATCGACGAGGCTCGTTCTCAACTGTTTAGCAGTAGGCCGGTTCTGAAGGTTGCTGACGAGGTCAGCACCGGAGACGATGACGGATCCTTTGCTAACTTTTACCTCGAATATCATTGCTAACGGACGGGCCGTGAACCAGTCATCGATAATCCGTACAATCGGCTTGATGTCCGGGAATAACTTGTCATAACGGATGGCAGAGGCATGCGACATCATATCCTGCCACTGATAGTCGCTGTAGTAACGGGTCGGGAACTCACTCAATGCCTTGTGGTTCGGATCGCAAAGGATGCCGAGGGTGTGGGGAGGCTGGTTGTCGGTCCACAGCGTGTTCCAAAAGATACTCGAGAAGCCCACAGCCACATCGCCGCCATACGCCTTGCTGACACGGTTCTGTCCGAGAGAGAGCAGGACCTTACCGCCTTTGGCAAGGGCTCTGAGAGCCTTGGCATCAAGGGTGTCGGTGACGAGGACTGCCTTTTGTGAAAGCTCCTCTTTAATAGGATAGACCCAGAAGTTCCAGTCGTTGGCCCTGTCATCAATAGTCACCTCAAGGTTCAGTTGAGAAGGCTTGTCGACGTCACTCAAAGCAAAACTGATGTTGCCGAGCTTCTTACCATTGCCCAAGGCGATATCTTGACTGGGTAGTGAGCCTTCTTTCAACACATCGCCTTTGTCGCTACGTACCTTCCAGGTAATCTTTGCCTGAGAAAGGGGCTCACGGTAGTTGGCAATTTCTATGTCAGCCGAGAAGTTCTCATTATTATTATATACGAGCTTCTTCATTCTCGCCAGCGGAACGAGACTGTTGCAGAAGCGGCTGTATTCCTTACTCGTAACATATCCCTTGCCATCCCAGAATACATCTACTGCACCCGTCAGAGCTGTGCCCTGACCGGGAAAGTCATTGAGACCGAGCAGCTGGAAGCCACCGAAGTTCTTTGTCCGCAGGGCAGCTTCGATATCGGCTTTGTAGCACAGCACCTGCAGTTTGCCGGAGGCGAGAAGGAAACTGTCGGCAAGCTGCAACAGATGATTGTCAGCGAGGCGGTCGCGGAAGATCTCGAAATTGCGGGGCTTGTAGACACCCGTGTACTTCTTCATCTCCTTGAAGTTGGGGTATACGCACCATTGGCCAATCTCATGGCTGATGATAGGCTGTTTAAACTTAGAGGTGTAATCCGACCAGTCGTAGCTTGTCGACGGGGCCTTGGCATTGATGATGCTGTTAAGTCCTTCCCCCCATCTTTGGATGCGCGGGTTAGGGTCACAGAGCCAGTCATTCTCCTCGATATTCGGCCATCCGGCTGCCGTGGTATAGATTCGCCGGTTGTCTTTTGCTTTCCAGTATTTCACAAACTGGCGCAGATAGGAAGTATAGTTTTTGCCCCCGGGCTCATTGCCATAAGACATCATGCAGAATGATGGGTGGTTGCCATAGGCTTTCACGATAGCCTCTGCCTCCTGGTGGATGAACTTATCCACGGGCTTGCCGTCACCTAAGGTTGTCGACTGGTTGGCCCATGACGAACATTCGACGTAGCAGTACATACCCATCTCGTCAGCAACCTGGAAGACGACCTCTGGCGGGCACCAGGAATGGAAGCGGACATGGTTCAGGCCATACTCCTTATATATTTTGAAGACACGCTGCCAGTAGCTTTTCTCAAAGGAAGGATATCCTGTCAACGGGAAGGCGCAGCAGTCTACGTTGCCACGCATGAAGACAGGATGACCATTGAGCGTGAGCACGCCGTTCTGGTTGCTCCATTTGCGGCATCCGTAGATGATATCCTTACGGTCGGTGCCATGCTTTGTCGTGACGGAGGCCGTGAGCTGATAGAGGTTCGGGTGAAACTCGTCCCATGCCTTCACACCATCGGGAAGCGGGACGGTAAACTCCATAGGCGTGTTTCCCGTTGTAATCTTAGTCTGGAATTTCTGACCATTAATAGAGATGCCGGCCTTGGCAACTTTTTCTCCTTCGTTGGCGATGACCATCTTTACGGCGATCGTCTTTTGAGACAGAGAAGGATAGACATCCACACGGTCGAAGTATACCTTCGGACGAACCGTCAGACTGATGTCTCCGACGATACCGTTCCACAGTCCCTGCGTGTTGTCACTGATGCTGTGGCCGTTCTGGCCAGGGTCGATATCCTTGATGCGGTTGTCGACAAGGACCGTGAGGACATGCTGTCCGGGAGTCAGCTCTTTGGTGAGGTCATATTGCTGGGGTGCACAAAGATTGTTGTTGGTGCCGACTTTCTTACCGTCGATGAAGACCGTTGTCTCCCAGTGGGCACGCTCCATGTTGAGCAGGATCACCTTGTCCTTCCACGTCTTAGGTATCTCCACGGTGCGCTGGTACCAAGCAGGACCAACATAGTACTTATTCGGTTGCAGGATGAAAGGAATCTTGATATTGCCTGGCTGACGGTATTTAGCGTATGCCGGACTTTTGTAATAGGGGTTGGTCTCGTTGATCTGCATCATCCAAGGAGTCTTGAGCGTTACCTCGTCGCCCTTGCCGTTGGTGAGCATGGAGCCAGGTAAGTTGACAGCATCATTAAAAGAAGCAGGCATGTTTTCGCCGCCCTCATGAAACTGCCATTTGCCGGAAAGGCTCATGGTGGAAGTCTGGGCCGTCATG
>CALJCU010000254.1 GCA_938023885.1 uncultured Prevotella sp.
TCGCTACAACCAAGTACCCTTGCTACGTTCCCGTCCTGGGGGATT
Source organism: uncultured Prevotella sp. (assembly GCA_938023885.1). Lineage (GTDB taxonomy): Bacteria > Bacteroidota > Bacteroidia > Bacteroidales > Bacteroidaceae > Prevotella. The sequence goes on from CALJCU010000254.1 coordinate 46, forward strand.
CCGAGGGAGCTGGCCGTAAGAGACTTGCCCATGTTGTCATCCCAGAGCCTTGCTCTGAAATGCGGGTGCAAAGTTAAGACAAAAAGCTGAATTAATGAAAGGAAACGCTTTGAAATATTATTATTTAACATTATTTTCCAACGCGCCACTCTCTTCTACCTCTTAAAATGCGTACCTTTGCACATGAATTATGATTAATGTTACCGCTCTCATACAGTTAAAGGCTTTCGCCCGTCAAGACGGCTTCCTGCTCTTCCTGTTATGGATTGCATCGTTCGCAGTCATCGTCTCGAATCCTGCCTCCTTATGGGGCAGTTTGCTGGCCATGGCAACGCCGTTCTACGTGGGTCATCTCCTGGCCCGTTTCCGCAACTCTGCCCTCGACGGCATCATCTCTTTCCGCCGTGCCCTCGTCTTCTCGCTCTACACGTTCTTCTATGCCTCATTGCTCTTTGCCGTGGCTCAGTATGTGTATTTCCGCTTCCTCGACAACGGGGCGCTGATGACGATGCTCATCGCCAGTGTCAAGACGCTGGAACCGTTCTACCGCACACAAGGCATCTCCGTCTCGGAGCTCCAGCAGTCACTGTCGATGTTCGGTCAGCTGTCACCCATTGAGACAGCCTTCGTCTTTATGATGCAGAATATCTTCATTGGGGTAATCCTCAGTTTCCCCATCGCCTGGATTGGGAAAAGAACCATTATCCGAAAGAACCTTCACCACGGAGAGACGTTCAATGACAATAACAACATGAACAGAAACAACATTGATAATGATGTCGACGATAAAAATAGAAACGATCTGTAAGAATGGATATATCTGTGGTAGTACCCCTTTATAATGAGGCAGAGTCACTGCCCGAACTGCACGCATGGATACAGCATGTGATGAACGCCAACGGTTTCTCTTATGAGATCATCTTCATCAACGACGGCTCCACCGACTCCTCCTGGGATATCATCAGGAACATCGCTTCGAAAGACCCCAACGTACACGGTATCAAGTTCCGCCGCAACTACGGCAAGAGTCCTGCACTCTACTGTGGCTTCAGGGCGGCACAGGGCAATGTCGTCATCACCATGGATGCCGACCTCCAGGACTCTCCCGATGAGATTCCCGCCCTTTATAAGATGATAACGGAGGAAGGCTACGACCTCGTCTCGGGCTATAAGAAGAAACGCTATGACCCATTGTCAAAGACCATCCCCACGAAACTCTTCAACGCTACGGCGCGTTGGATCAGTGGTGTGCACAACCTCCACGACTTCAACTGTGGCCTGAAGGCTTATAAGAAAGACGTGGTGAAGAACATTGAGGTCTATGGCGAGATGCACCGTTATATCCCATACCTGGCCAAGAATGCAGGCTTCGACAAGATTGGCGAAAAAGTCGTCCACCACCAGGCCCGCAAGTACGGACACTCGAAGTTCGGCATCAACCGTTTCTTCAATGGATACCTCGACCTGCTGACGCTGTGGTTTCTTACAAACTTCGGCAAGAAGCCGATGCATGTCTTCGGCTTCATCGGATCGATGATTTTCTTCATCGGTTTCGTGTCTCTCATTTGGCTCCTTGTAGAGAAAGCCATCTCGCTCAGCAACGGCATCTACGGAGATCTGCTGTCGACCCATGCGTCGTTCTACATTGCACTGACAGCACTCATCCTCGGCTCACAGTTCTTCCTCGCCGGTTTCCTCGGTGACCTCATCAGCCGCCAGAACCCACAGCGCAACGAATACCAGATCGCAGAAACGCTCTAAGAAAAACATAAGAAGAAATGAGAAAGTTGTTCTTTTTCCTCGTCATCGCTGCTGTCTTCGGGGCCTGCTCCAGTATAGACTGTCCACTGAACAACACGGTCTACACCAACTATCTTCTGCGCGGTCCCGTGCAGACGCTGCCTGACACGATCACCATCTCGACAAGAACGGGTGACGGCAGTGACTCGGTCATCATCAACAAACAGGTCAACACCAGTTCCTTCTCTCTGCCGATGAGCTATCTCCGGGATGAGGATATCTTCGTCGTTCAGACCAACCAGCTCCTCGACACCATCGCAGTGCAGAAAACAAACACGCCTCATTTCGAGTCGGTCGACTGCGGTGTCAACTATTTCCATACCATCACAGGCGTGCGGTTCACACGGCACGCTCTCGACTCAGTGGTCATCCACAACAACAGCGTCAACTATGATGTCTCGCAAAAGCATTTCTATATTTATTTTAAGGAGTATCGTCTGTAGTCTCCTGCTGCCCTGTACCCTGACCATTGCCGCACAACACCCGCAGGGGAACGGCCGGCAACAGCATCTGTCGAAGGATGAGCAGCTCAGGCTCCGCATGAAAGCCATCGACGACTCTATACCCTGGTGGCGAGGCCTCGAAGTAAAAGTCGACCTTGTGGGACCTATCCAGCGTGCCGTGTCTTCCTACGGACAATACGAGGCAGGCGTCCGCCTAAACCTCAAGGATAAATATTTCCCGGTTGTCGAGATAGGTTATGGCAATGCCGACGAGGACAATGTCACGACACGCACTCATTACAAAACCTCCGCACCCTACGGGAAAATCGGTATCGACTTCAACATGATGAAGAACAAGCATGACATCTACCGGCTCTACGGTGGTGTACGCTATGCCCTCACAAATTATAAGTTTGATATCGATCATCCCGATGTCACCGACCCCGTGTGGGGCGACAAGGGCCCGTTCATCCTGCATGATGTCAAGGCTTACTACCACTGGATGGAGGCGGTCTTCGGCGTCGATGCCAAGATTGTGGGTCCCGTACATCTCGGTTGGACCATCCGTTATATGCGCCGCCTTTTCCACAACGACGGCGACTATGGCAATACGTGGTATGTGCCGGGCTACGGCAAGCAAGGCTCCTCACATATCTGGGGCACCTTCGAGATTCTCGTCGAGATCTGACAGGTGTGCCATTTGCGGCAGGTTCTCGGCATCGTTACATCCCGTCCCGCGTGCTGCCGTCTACGGCGGCAATAATAAAATAGCGACATGAAAAAGAAAAATATCTTCAAGCTCCTCTTTCTCGCGTTCCTCATCGTGGCCTCGGTGATCATCATCCGTCAGCAGCGCGTGACCCCGTACCAGCACGACACGGGCTTCATCTTTGGCACTACTTACAGCATCACCTATCAGTATGACAAGGATCTGCAGAAAGAGATATAAGCTGAGATGAATGAAGTCGACGCCTCCCTCTCGCCGTTCAACAAGCAGAGCATCATTACGGCCGTAAACAACAATAAGCCTGTGAGACTCAACGAGAAGTTCACGGAAGTCTTCAACCTTGCCGAGAAAGTATCAAAGGAAACTGGCGGTGCTTTCGACATCACGGTAGCCCCCCTCGTCAACGTGTGGGGCTTTGGATTCAAAAAAGGGGTGGCACCGACGAAGCATGTCATCGACTCGCTCCGTCAGATCATCGGTTATCAGAAAGTGGTGCTCGTCAACGGACATATCGTAAAAAAGGACCCACGCATCAACCTCGACTGCTCCGGCATCGCCAAAGGCTATGGCTCAGACTGTGTGGCGAATCTGCTGCGCAAACATGGCATCGAGAACTTCATGGTGGAGATAGGCGGTGAGATCGTCACGTCAGGTATCAACCCCGACCGCGTACCCTGGAAGATTGGTGTCACGAAACCGGTCGATGACCCCACACAACAGAACGGAGAGCTGCAGACAGTGCTCAATGTCACTGACAAAGCGATGGCGACAAGCGGCAACTACCGTAACTTCTATTATAAAGGTGGAAAGAAATACGCACATACCATCGATCCGAAGACAGGCTTCCCTGTGCAGCATAACATCTTGTCTTCTACAGTATTGGCAGACAACTGTGCCACGGCAGACGCCTACGCCACAGCTTTCATGGTCCTCGGTCTCGACAAGGCAAAGGCGGTCCTCGGGCGTCACCCGGAACTGATGGTCTACTTCATCTACAGTGACAAACACGGAAAGAATGCTGTGTGGTATTCGCCATCTATGCGCAAAGCCATCACAAAATAATCTCCGATTATGAAATGGGACGCCCTTGCTTCTCTTCCACTCTTCATGGGCATGAGCCAGACAGAGCTAGAAGGCATCATGACACAGTTCCGCATCGACTTCAAAAAATATGATGTAGGGAAGGCGATTGTCAAGCGGGGCGACAACTGTGGCAAGCTCGTCATCGTGAACAGTGGTAATATCCTCTGTCAGGCACGCTCCGACGATGGCGCCTACAGTATGGAGGAGGTCTTGTCAGCTCCCGTCATGATGCAGACTGACGGTATCTTCGGACGGTTCCAACAATATACGCGCACCGTGAAGGCGGTCACACCTGTCAGCACCCTCACCTTCGAGAAGGGTGAGATACAGAAGCTCCTGGCCTCCTCACTGATCTTCCGCCTCAACTTTGTCGGCATCCTTTCTACAAAATTACAGAAACGCGAACAACAACTTTGGGAACAACAATATATTCCCAAAGGTAACACACAAGCAGAAAAAGACAACGACGAACTGCAGTGCCGTATTAAGACCTTTTTACGCCAGCGCTGTCTCACGCCCGTAGGAACAAAAACATTCTTTATCAAGATGTCCACCCTGGGCTCCATCCTTGGCTTCCGCCGCCAGGAGGTTTCCGTTGCCCTCAACAGCATGCAAGGCCAAGGACTTATAAAGTTGTCAAGGGGGAAAATAACAATACCGCAGATGCAGAAGGTATAGGGTGAAGCACATTTCCAATTGGAACACCATCAGTTTCCCAACCGGGAAAATAAAAATAATATAGTCTGACGCTTGTGGCA
>CALJCU010000255.1 GCA_938023885.1 uncultured Prevotella sp.
ACAAACGGGCTTTTCTATGGCCTGCAAACGCTTCGCCAGCTCACCACCGAGGGCAACAAGGTGGCCTGTGCCAAGGTTAACGATGCGCCACGCTTCCCTTATCGTGGCATGATGCTCGACTGTTCGCGTCATTTCTTCACGCCTCAGTTCATCAAAAAGCAGCTCGATGCCATGGCTTACTTTAAGCTTAACCGCTTTCATTGGCACTTAACCGATGGCGGTGGATGGCGTATCGAGATTAAGCGATATCCGGAACTGACCCGAAAGGCAGCCTGGCGGACACAGAGCGAATGGGACAACTGGTGGAAAAGTGGAAAAGACCGGCAATACATGACCGAAGGTGCTCCCGGGGCTTACGGTGGCTATTATACGCAGGCGGAGCTCAAGGACCTCGTGGCCTACGCTGCGCAGCAAGGTATCACTATCGTCCCGGAGATCGAGGTGCCCGGGCACAGCGATGAGGTGACGGCAGCCTATCCCGAACTGAAATGTGAGGGAAACAAAGGCGCACAAGGTGATGTCTGCCCTTCCAACGAGAAGACGTATCAGTTCTATTGCAACATTCTTCGCGAGGTGATGGACATCTTCCCGTCCCATTACATCCACATTGGCGGAGACGAAGCGGGAAAGGAGGCCTGGCGCAAATGTCCACGATGCATCCATCTCGCCAAACAGCTCGGATTAGGCTCTACCGACGACCTGCAAGGATTTCTCATCCAACGGATGATTGCCTATCTCAAACTCTTTGGCAGAGAAGCCATCGGATGGGATGAGGTACTGACCGACAAGCTTGTGAAAAGCGAGCCGTCGTTAGGATCAAACATGAACGTCATGGTTTGGAGGGATAATAAGGCTGCACAGGAAGCCATGCGGCGAGGCCACAATGTCATCCTCACGCCTGGAGAATATTACTTAGACCGTTACCAGGACGATCCCCAGTTTGTACCCAAAGCTTTCGGCGGCTATCTCTCTTTGGAGAACTTATGGAAATATGCACCTGAGGGACTGTCTCTTCCCGACTCACTGCAAAATGGCCGCACCGGACATATCTTAGGTGTGCAAGGCAACCTGTGGACGGAGCAGATCAAGACCCCGACTACGCTGAATACATGCTCTATCCCCGTGCGCTTGCTATTGCCGAGCGGGGCTGGAGCGGAGACCGAATCACCTATCCCCAGCTCAAGGCGTCCATTCTTGCACAGACAGATTGGTTGAAGAAGAATAAAGTCAACGCGTTTGACCTCCGCAATGAGCATGGTGACCGGAAAGAGACGCTGAAGCCTGTCACGCATCTCGCTCTGCAAGCCAAAGTGACTTACAACAGCCGCTATGCCGAGAAATATGCCGCTGAGGGAGAAGGCTCACTCGTGGATGGCAAACTGGGAGGATGGTCAAACAACGATGGCCGTTGGCAAGGGTTCTTGCAACAAAACGATGCCAGCAAATATCCGTTAGATATCATTGTCGACTTGGGGAAGGTAACCAAACTCCATAGCATCACGATGGAGATGATGCAGTTTGACAGTCCCTGGATATTCTTCCCGAAGACATTCCGCATCAGCGTCTCCGATGACGGTTCCAGCTATCGTGAGATTTACAAGAAGGAGAAGGAGCGTGAGCACTTAGAGAAAGAAAGCATACGTCCATGGCAATGGCAAGGCAAAGACCATGGGCGTTACATTCGTATCGAAGCCAACTGTGACAATCCGGGAGAATGGATCTTCACCGATGAAGTTGTCGTGAGATGAGAAGGGCGGGCAACCACAGGGCCGTCCCAGAACTGGCACCATAGCAGGTCATTCCACGGTCAGCAGCCCCTTTAGCACGATATTGTCGCTGCTCGGCCCTATCATCACCGTGAAATCGCCAGGCTCCACTACCTCTTTCCCATGTCGCTCACCGTGTTACTGTTCGCCTCAGCGGCTCCTGTCTCCCTGTAACTCGTCTTGAAGTCGCGTGCGCTGCTGCCGTCCACGCAGGCAATAATAACATCCGACTGACGGGCAGCCTCTACAGCCTCGTCGATATTGTTGGATGTCGTATCGCGAATGGCACATCCTTTCACATACCTGATATTCGACGCTGGCAGATACTGTTTTATACCGTAAAGCACAGTCTTGACGTTGCCGTTGTCCTGAGGGGCTGTATAATCGCCCAGCATGTTGTACACATTATCGGCGTTAGGTCCGACGAGCGCCACCTTCAGATCCTTGCTGAGTGGCAGTACGCCATTATTCTTGAGCAGTGTAATAGCTCTCTGCGCCGCTTCATAGGCCACCCCGATATTCTCCTTCGGACAGTGCTCCGGCACGGATAGCCATGTGTCCGTGCGGTGCCTCCTCAGCGAGGAAGAGGGGAATGCCGAGCCGCGTGTGTTCCAGGACATACTTCTGAAGAGCGTTGCCACAGAGTGCAGCGAGACGAGGATTGAGACCGTTGTCAAGCGTTTTCTGCGTCCAAGGGTCGGCACGGTAAGTAGCCCACAACATGCCGATATTGCCTTCTGCGATATCTTTCTTGAACGATTCCGACGGCACAACTTCCTTCCGCTCAATGATGTCATAATAGCCCCAGCCCAACGTGCAACGCAGCTGCCCTATCTTCTCCTTAAACGTCATACGGCTCAGGAGGTCCTGGACGCGCTGCTCCACAGGCAGGGAAACATCACGATAAGGCAACGTTTCCTTCTGACAGGCAAAAGAGAAGAGACTGATTGCCAACAGAATAGTCAAAATATTCAATCGTCGAATAATCATAATGATGTTTGAATCAACGAATTCCTGTCTTCTTTATTATTTATTCTTTCTTCCTTAGCCCAGCTTAAGGTCTGTCAACCTTTGCCGTGCCCCACTTCGACGGCTTCGGACCCATGACAAGCTCGAGAGTGCCGCCGCGGATGATGTCATCGTAAGAGATATAACTCTTAGTATAAGGCTTGCCGTTAAGGAGAGCATGCCGGACATAGATATTCCTGTCACTATTACCCTCGGCGAGGATGGTAAAAGTCTTGCCGTCACCGACATTCAGCGTTGCCTTCCGGAAGAGCGGGGAACCGATAATGAACTTCCCGCCGGCGGGCTCCACCTGATAAAGGCCGCAGGTGGACATGACAAACCATGCCGACATCTGCCCGACATCCTCGTTGCCACAGAGCCCGTCGGGTGCGTTCTGGTACATCTCGCGGTAGACCCGACGCAATAACCGAGCAGCCTTCCAAGGTTGACCAACATAGTTGTACATATAGATGATGTGATGGCTCGGCTCGTTTCCATGGGCATACTCGCCGATGAGCCCACTGATGTCGGGAGAGGCATCTTTGCCGAGGTCGCCATGTACGACAAAGAGGGAGTCGAGCTTCTTCGTGAACGACTTCTCATTGCCGAAGAGGCTCACGAGCCCATGGACATCGTGCGGTACAAGCCAGGTATACTGCCAGGCATTACCTTCGGTGAAGTCGTCGAAGCGATGGACGGAATGGAAGGGATTGAACGGTGTGCGGAACCGGCCTTTGCTGTCCACGCCACGCATGAAATTCACGCTTTTGTCGAAGTAATGAATGTAGCTCCTGCTGCGGGTGAGGAAATAGTTATAGTCATCGGTCTTACCAAGCATCTTCGCCACCTGTGCCGCGCTCCAGTCGGCGAGGGCATATTCGAGGCCTCTGGCAACAGTCTCGTTCGTCGTGTCCTTGTCAAACGGGATGTAACCATATTGCCGGAGCTCTTTCAGTCCCCGTTCATCACGGAGCTGAGAAGTCTTGAGCGCCGTGAAGACTTCCTCCTTATTAGGACAGAGGCCTTTGAGCACGAGGTCAGCGAGGACGGGCACACCAGGGTTGCCGACCATGCAGTCAGTCTCGTTGTTCCACAGATGCCAGACGGGGAGCTTGCCCTGTGTGGCAAAGATGCCCATGAATGTCGACCCGATGTCGGCACAGCGGTCACGATGGATCAGGGTGAAGAGAGGCATCTGTGCACGGTAGGTGTCCCAAAGCGAGAAGGTAGTGTAACGCTTCGAAGGCGCGTCGTCATCACTGATCTCTGAAGGCACTGTCATTGTATGATAGAGTGCCGTATAGAAGATGGTACGGTCATTGTCGTTCGTTGTCTCAATCTTGATTCGTCCGAGTTCCTTGTCCCATTCTTTGTCGGCCTGATCCTTGACAGCCTCGACATTCCAGCTCGTCAGCTCATGATGGAGGTTAGCCTTTGCCTCATCGACCGATGTGGCGGAGATGCCTACACGCGCCATGACGGCTGCATCACTGTTGCCGTCATTGACACGCAGATAAGCTACGGAGTCACCCTCCCGACAGGCAATGGTCACGGGACGGCTGAACTTGGTATAGAAATAGACCCGCTGGTCCTTGGCCCAGCCCGTAGAGTAACGGTAACCGGAGACGACAGTTGGGGAAAGCTGCGTGAAACGGCTATCGTACATCTTGTCCCATCCGATGCCTTGTTTGAGGTCGAGCCTGAGCATCGGCGTCCTGCCTGCCGGGAAAGTATAACGATGCAGACCGACATGGGAAGTGGCAGTCAGCTCTGCCTTGACACCGTCGCCTGTGACGACCGTGTAGAAGCCCGGTACACATTTTTCTGTGCTACGGTCGACGGTCGTCCGGGTCTCATCCTCGCTGACTACGGGCAGCAAGGCGATGTCGCCAAGATCACCGATGCCCGTGCCACTGAGGTGGGTGTGTCCGAAGCCGATAATGATGTTGTCACTGATATGGTAACCCGAACACCAGTCCCAGCCCCGCGTGACCATTGTGGGACCGAGCTGCACAAGACCGAATGGCACATTGGCACCGTAGAAGACATGCCCGTGACCGCCCGTGCCGATGGCGGTGTTGAC
>CALJCU010000256.1 GCA_938023885.1 uncultured Prevotella sp.
CTCGCCCGATGCCGCCCACATCCTCGACACCTACGCCTCTATCCTCGCTCTCTGGATGGAAGGCAAATGCTATGTGCCGCTCCATCCGCTTCAGCCCATTGCACGCTGCCTCGACATCATCGGTCAGGTAGGACTCCACACCGTATTAGACTCCAGTGCCGCCTCACGCTATAAAGATGTGCAGGTAATAGAGACTCGTCAATTGACTTCTGTTGCCACACTCCGATCCCCAAAAGACTTCCGGCCGGAGCATGATGCCTATCTCCTGTTCACCTCCGGGAGCACAGGGCGGCCCAAAGGCGTACCTGTCTCTTTCGGGTGCGTGGCAGCGTTCCTCGAAGGCTTTGAAGCATTGGGCTACAAGCTATCGAGCGAAGACCGTTGCCTTCAGATGTTCGACCTCACCTTCGACCTCTCCGTGGGTAGTTTTCTTCCTCCCCTTCTCTCCGGTGCCTGTGTCTATACGACCAGGATCGGGAGCATCAAATGGCAGGAAACTTTCCGGCTGCTCGACAGCTACGACTTGACGATGACACTCATGGTGCCGTCTGTCATCCATTACCTTCGTCCTTATCTCGATGAGATCGAAGCTCCAAGCCTCCGCTATTCTCTTTTCTGCGGAGAAGCACTGAACAGTGACGATGCGGAGGCATGGATGCGCATCACACCTAAGGCTGAAGCATGGAACGTCTATGGTCCCACGGAGAACACAATCTACTGCACAGCCTACAAGCTCTCGGCTCCCATCTGCCATCACAATGGCATCGTTTGCATCGGAAAGGACATGAAGTGCTCTCGCACGATGATTATCGATGAACATCACGACACCGTGGCCCAAGGAGAAACAGGTGAACTGTGTCTCGCCGGTACCCAGCTCACACATGGCTATTGGCAAAATGAGGAGAAGAACCGTGAGACGTTCTTCACGAAAGACGGCACTCGCTGGTACCTCACCGGAGACCTGTGCCAACTCACAAAGGACGGAAACATCTTTTATATAGGCCGCAAGGACTCACAAGTGAAGATTCAAGGTTACCGTATCGAGCTTAGTGAGATAGAAAGCGTAGCGCGGAAGTTCTTTAATAATCAATGTGCGGCAGTCGCTGTGGCCATCGGTGAGCAGGGTACACAGCATCTCGTTCTCGCCATGGAAAGAGAAGACGACGGTAGCGAGAATCAACTTCTCAACTATCTGAAGAAGTACCTCCCCGCCTATATGATTCCCGGGAAGATTGTGTTTATGAAAGTGTTCCCGCAGAACGCCAACAACAAGATAGACAAGCGTAAGATCAAAGAGACGCTACAAGCATGAATAAAAGAAAGTATAGGATGAAAAGAGGGGAAGAAAAGGAAATAACAATAACAGCTAATTAATTATGAACAGAGAAGAAGTAAGAAAACAACTGAACGACATTTTTGCAAGCATATTGAATCGCCCAGGAATTGAACTGAGCGACGAGATGACTACTGATGACATCGACAACTGGGACTCACTGACCAACATGACCATCATCAGTGAGATTGAGCACCGCTTCGACATTCATTTCAAGCTCCGCGATATCATCCGCATGAAGAATGTAGGTGGCATGATCGACGTCATCCTCACGAAGACTAACGAATAAGTATTCATACTAACACTTATGGAATTCTTATCGCTACCCTTCGTAGTATGCATGACGCTGACCTTCTCCCTTTATTATGCCAAAACGAGTTTACGGTGGCAACACGGCGTACTGCTCTTGGCGAGTATGGTCTTCATCGGCTATTACCATATAACCTATCTCCTCACAGCAGCCGGCATCACCGTTTTCACATTCCTTACCGGCAGGCAGATTCATAAGACGCTCAACACACGGGCGGGTAACATATGGTTCTGGGCAAGCATCAGCGGGCTCGTGGTATTCTGGCTCATAGCCCGTTACCGGTTCCCGCTCTTTCCCTTGGGTATCTC
>CALJCU010000257.1 GCA_938023885.1 uncultured Prevotella sp.
AAAAGAAGTTAATAAAAAGCTTGAAGCTGAAAGACAGGCCGGAATGATAGGGCACTCACTTGATGCAAAAGTTCTTCTTAATATATCAAATGATGAATATACATTCCTGAAGGAAGGCCCTGAAGACTGGTACCGACATAACGACCCTGAAGATCATACACAGCATTGCCAGTCAGTTTATTTTCCATAGGAAGGACATGAGTGGCGGTTGCAGCAGATGTATAGAGGATGATGTCTGCAGCAATTTGTTTTGCCTCCACTTTGAAAGTCAGGGAGTTCTCTACAGGGGTGGAGAACGTGAACGTATAGTCTCTCTCGCTCTTGTCCGTCGGGAATGTGTAGACTGTCGGGTCATAGGCTGTACCGGCCACCTCGGAGATGCCGGCGGCAGCATCGGTATAATTGTTGCGGCCCTTTATTTCAATTTTCGTGATCTTCAGTCCAGAGGGGATGGAGATGGTATGCGTCATGGCACTGTACTTGATGTATCCGTCGGATGTCGTGGCGTAGGTCTTACCCTTCTCGTTCGTGATGGTGAAACCGTTATTAAAGATACCACTGCCAGCCGTCGTCGAACTAATAAGGGTCTTCGGGCTGAGCGTATAGGCACCTTCATCGGTGACAGTAGTTGAGGAGGAAGCAGCATTGCACTCATCTGTGCAGGTAGTGGCGTATTTCTTCATCCAAATATTCCCGCTGGAGACAGAAATCTTACTGTTGCCCTTAAAGACGAGGCTGTCGACAAAAGCCGTGTAGATGCCCTTGGCTGCACTGATCTGTACATTGTCGAGCGTAATATTCTTGATATGACTCTCGGGGCGGCCATAGAGGAAGATGGCATAGCCACTGCTTGTATCCGTCGTCTTGACGTTGCGCAGTACAATATTTCGGAAGTTCGGAGTTGTGGATGTCGAATCAGCCGGACTGGCGGCATCCCGCTCGGGCGTTGTGTATTGCCTGTCATAAAAACAGTCCATGGAAAACGGACTGGAGACTCCCGTCATCGTGAGGTTAGAGAAGATGAAGTCGTTCTCCCCTCCCCCACGATCAGAATTGGATTTCAAACGGACACCGGAGCTTGTGCCGTTGAAAGTGATCCCATCGAAGATGATATGCTGGACGTTGCCTGTAAAGGAACCGACAGAAGCGCCATGCCCCGTACCGAACCGGCAGTTCCATACATGGACATACTGTCCGTTGGCATCGATGACAACATTGTCGTCACCATTGCTGATGTCACAGTTGTAGATATTCACACGGGAAGACCAGACGGGGATACCATCGGTGTTATGACTTGGATACTGGCCTTTCGAAGGATTATACTTGATTTCCGAGGCCGGTTCACGGATGATGACATCGTGAATTGTGACATCAGTACCGCGACCACTCTGTCCAACTGTGATATTCGTACCGGGAGCATTCTGAATCTTCAGGTTACGGACGAGAAAGCGGGAACCGTTGTTGAAACGGATGATACCGCCACGCCTGATATAGTTGAAGATCTTCTTCGTAGAATCGTTTTTGTCACGCAGTTCCCACCAGTCTTGTCCCTGTCCATCAATGACGGATGTGGAGTCCTCACCTTCAATGATGAGATCGGTGACAGTCTTCGAAGCCAGGGTGATGAAATCCTTCAGGGAGACGGACGAGGTGATGGTACCCGTTGTACCCGGATAGATTCCGAACGGCAGGAGCTTCAGTATCGCTCCTTTTGCGAGATGGAGAACCGTTTTGGCATTCATTGTCAACGGTCCACAGAGCCATGTTCCCACCGGGATGACAACCATACTGCCCGTAGACGGTACGGCATTCAGTGCTTTTTGGACAGCTTCGGTGTTATCGGACGAAGCGGTCGATGCACCATAGTCAGTGATGGTGAAAGTGTTTGCTGCCGTAATGGAAGGAATAGAGGGCAGGTTAACTGATATCCATTCCGATGGGGTATTCTGCGCTGCTGTCTCTGCCGTGACATCATTGTCGGCCAAAGCCGTCAAAGGCATGACGAGGGCAGCAGCGACGATGGCGTAGGTAGAAAAATATTTTAAAGTAGAAGGTGTCCTTGAATACACCATTGAAGCCAATCCCAATACCCTAGATAGTGAAAAAATCACCTTGTTA
>CALJCU010000258.1 GCA_938023885.1 uncultured Prevotella sp.
GGAAGCTGGGAAGGTGGAAGTAAAGCTCTTACCCGCCGACGACTACGACAATCAGATGATTGTCCAGGTACAGAAGACAATAGAGATGCTTCTCGAGAATGGAACACCTTACGGTAAGATTGCCATCATCGTCCGGAAGAATAAACATATACGACTCCTGGCCGACTATTTCCTCCACAACCCCGTGACGGTAGGCGGCAGACCGTGCATGCTCAAGATGGTCTCCGACGAGGCCTTCCGTCTTGATGCCTCCGAGGCTGTCAACGTCATCATCAACGCCATGCGGTTCCTCACGCACCCCACAGACAAGTTGACCGCCGCGTTCCTCGTCAAGGCCTACACACAGAAAGAGATAACCCCCCAGGATGACGACTTAGAGACGCTGCTGCCCACTGACTATGTTCAGGAACGGACAGCGTTACTCTCCATGCCGCTCATCGACCTTGCCGAACGCCTCTACGTCCTCTTCCGGCTCGACAGGATCAGTGAGCAGAACGCCTACGTGTGCGCGTTCTTCGACCAGTTGGCAACCTACCTCAAACGGCATATCGGCGGCATCGACGACTTTCTCGAAACCTGGGATGAGGAACTGTGCAGTAAGTCCATCCACAGTGATGCCATCGGCGGCATCCGCCTGCTCACCGTCCACAAGAGTAAAGGGCTGGAGTCTGACAATGTCATCATCCCTTACTGCGACTGGAAACTGGAGACAATGACGGATATTCTCTGGGCAGAACCGTCGGTCAGCCCCTACAATGACCTGCCGGTGGTGCCCGTCAACCTCAACGCCAACCGACTAAAAGATTCGATCTATGCCACCGACTATCTGGCTGAGCATATGAAGAACATCATCGACAACGTCAACATCCTCTATGTCGCCTTCACACGTGCCTCCCGCAACCTCTTCATCATTGGAAAGAAAGACAAGCCCGACTTTCCGTCTAAGCTGATCCGTGATGTGATGGGAGACATGCTCATAGAAATGAGTATTTCTAAGGATAAAAGAAAGGTAAAGATGGAGCGGCAGGAGAAGGAGGATGGTATCGTGACCTATACCTATGGAACGCTCTCCATCAAACAGGAGACGAATGCGGAAAACAAGGAGACTGAGCAGCCTAACATCTTTGAGGAGAAAGAGAGGGGCATCCCCGTGACCATCGAGAACATGAAGATGAGGGCGACGTTCCTCCAGAGCAACGACAGTACCGACTTCATGACACCGGCTGAGGAGCTCGAAGAGGAAGAAAGACAACGGAGCTACATCAACACCGGAGATATCCTCCATAAACTCTTCGCCACAATCCATAATATCACAGAGGTGGA
>CALJCU010000259.1 GCA_938023885.1 uncultured Prevotella sp.
ATCCTGGAGCTCCATCAGGGCGGTAAGTCGCAGATGCTCGCCTGGACATATTATTTCCTCCACAACGAGTTTGATAAGGCTGATCCTGCTATCTCGCAGCGTCTGCGTTACGAGCTGCAGCGCCGCGAGCTGGATCCTTATCTGCAGCGTGACGATTTCTGGTGGATGGCTGCGAAGGCTAACGGAAAGACCATGGTAAACAACTGGAACCCGTGGTGCAACAGCAATGCGTTGCTCTGCTTTATGTTGTTGGAGAATAATCGTGATACGCTTGACATGGCTGTAGAAAAGAGCATGCGCTCGGTAGACAAGTATCTCAATTACGTCAAGAGCGATGGTGCTTGCGAGGAAGGCCCTACTTACTGGATGCATGCTACAGGCAAGGTGTATGATTATCTCGAAGCTTTGAGCCTTATCACGAACGGAAGGATCTCTCTCTTCCAGCATCCAATGATCAGACGAATGGGTGAATATATTGCCAACTCTTATATTGGTGATGGTTGGGTCGTGAATTTTGCTGATGCATCAGCACAGTCAGAGGCTTCTCCCTTGCTCATCTATCGTTGTGGACAACTGTCGGATGATAACCATATGCGCGGTGTTGCCGTGGCGATCAACAAGCAGTTCCCCGCAAAGCTGACCACCAACTGGATGGATTTCTTCCCGGCATTGGAAAATCTCAAGATGGAAAAGCTAATTCGCAATGATCATTCGTTGTTTAAGCTCCCTCGCTTCGTTTGGTATCCTCAGACGGAAGTGTGCTTTATGCGGAACAGCCATTACTTCCTTGGTGCCAAAGGGGGCTACAACGATGAGAGTCACAACCACAATGATATCGGCTCTTGTGTTTTCTATAAGGACGACATTCCATTCCTCATTGATGTGGGCGTGGGTACGTATACGCGCCAGACCTTCTCAGCAGACCGGTACAAGATATGGACTATGCAGAGCGATTATCATAATTTACCCGTTATCAACGGCTTCTCTCAGAGATACGGTAGGACATACAAGGCAGAGGGTGCTGTGACTTCTGAGAAAAAGAGCTTTTTCAGGCTCGACTTGCATAATGCTTATCCCAAGGATGCAGGTGTTGAAAAATGGATTCGCTCTTATCAGTTGGAAAATACCGGGCTCATGGTCAATGATCAGTTCGAGATCCGTAATGCCTCCAAGGCAAACGTGGAGCATTTTATGACGTGGGGATCAGTTGATGACAGTCGCGAAGGTGAGATAACTATTGCTGTGAAGGATAAAACGGCAACACTTTATTACGATCCTGATTGTTTCACCGTGAAAGTTGAGAAAATAGCTCTTGACGATCCTCGTCTTTCTAAGGTCTGGGGAAATAGCGTGATTGCAAAAAAGACAACTGATGTAGGAAACTATTCCTTTAAAATAAAATAGTAGGACTAATAATATAGGCATTAATATAGGTCCATGGAGGGGGTGTGGAAGAGGTATCAGCAAATAATGTTTGCGTGAAAAAGAGTTCAAATGGCTGTAAGATAAAGAGTTTTTTTCTTTAACTTTGCAATGATATGAAACGTACGACTCTAATTTTGCTTTTATGGCTTCTCCCACTCTTCGTGCTGAGAGCTCAGAACATCTATTTCAACCATCTTATGCCTGCCGACGGTCTGTCGCAGATCTCTGTCGTGAATGTGTATGCTGATGAGAACGGAGTGATATGGATGGCTACACGAGTAGGCTTGGATAGTTACAACGGCAACTCCATTCATGTTTATCGCAATGAGGCTAACAATTCACAAAGTTTGTTTTGTAACAATGTTCTCCGGCTCACGGGTGATCGCAGAGGCTCTATATACCTTCTTTGTACGGAGGGCGTGGCGCGTTTTGATATTGTCAGCCAGCGGTTCACAACCCTTCGACATGGTTTCTACGGTGATATCTGTTTTTCGCGTGGGCTCTTCTTGGGTCTGGGTAATGCCGTCTATCATTATCAGGAAGGCAGTAAGCACGACCGGTTGGTGGTCCGGCTCCCTATCGCTGATATCGTGACGAGAATCAGAGTGGACAGCCGGGGGCGTTTGTGGGTCGGTACGCAGGGCCATGGACTTTACTGTTTCACGGGTGGCCGGTTGACGCATCCCGTGGCTGACGGCAATATCACAGATATCTTTGAGGACAGCCGCCACACCCTTTGGGCAGGCAGCTGGGACAACGGCTATTGGACGATCAGCCCCGATGGTCGGAAAGTGGAGAATCATTGGGAGAATCGTTTTGTGCGTACGTTTTGTGAGGACAATGACGGGAACATGTGGTTAGGTACTTTCCACGGACTTTACTTTTACAATCGACGATCTGGATCATGGCGACAATATGTTGCCGGCGATTTTCCGGGCTCCTTGTCAAACTCAAGCATCTGGGACATCATCTGCGACCCGCAAGGAACACTGTGGATCGGAACTTATTTCGGCGGTGTCAACTATTTCAACCCTGAATATGAGATCTATACCCGTTACCGTGCGGGTGAGGGTGGCTTGTCAAGTCCTATTGTGGGTACGATGACTGAAGACGACAACGGACGCTTGTGGATTTGTACAGAGGGTGGCGGATTGAACGTTCTTGACCGAAAGACAGGCGCTATCAGCCGCTATGCGAAGACATCGTCGCCCAACCTGAAGGCAATCTACTTCGACCGGCTTCGCAATACGCTCTGGGTTGGCACCCATCTTGGCGGGTTGGATCGTATCCGTCTCTCAGACAATTCTATGACCTGTTACCGCAACCGCCCGGGCGACAACCGGACGCTGCCCTCTGACATCCTTAGCGACATCATTCCCTGGGGACGGAAACTGATTATTGGCTCTAAGCGGGGCGTCTGCCTGATGGATCCCGACGGTAAGGGACAGGAAGTGTTCAAGCCTCTGCTGTGGCGCGAGGGGCTCACTTATGCCGTATCTTCACTTTGCATCGATCACCGTGACCGGCTCTGGATAGCTACTGAGGGTCATGGTGTATGGCGCTACGACCTGCGGAGCGGATTCGTAAGGAGGTTCATGCTGAAGAAGGGGAAAGGAAAGCTGTCCAACAATTATATCAATGATATCTCTGTTGACCGCGGGGGGACAGTTTGGCTCGCTACGGCGGGCAACTACATTCAGCAATATGTTGAGTCAAAATACTGTTTCGTGTCTTACGGCGAAGCCGAAGGCCTTGAGGGCGACTGCGTCTATGCCACGGCACCGTCTTCGCTTCATGATTATGAACTGCTGCTCATTACGAACCGCGGTTTCTCCGTCTTCAACAAACGAAACCATACGTTCCGAAACTATAACCGTTCTACCGGCTTCCCCTTGGCTACGATCAACGAGAAAGCCATCTATGTCAGCAACAAAGGAGAGGTGTTTTTAGGAGGTATCGACGGAATGGTGTCTTTCAACGAGCGTAACCTCTATAAGAAGCCCAAGCCCTACGTCATAGGTTTCTCCAGTCTTTTCGTCAACGGCCGGGAGATAGTGGCGGGCGACGACAGCGGTATCCTTGATAAGTCGCTAGCCTTCACGCCGGAACTTATGCTGTCCCACGACCAACGGGTGTTCAGTATAGAGTTTTACACCTCCAATTATATTAAGGTGGACGGTGTGCCCTTGCACTATCGGTTGAAAGGTCTTTCCGACCAGTGGATCCCGATACGCCAGGGCCAGACCACTCTTTCTTTCAGCGGTCTTCGTACTGGCAGCTATACGCTCCAGCTTCGATCCGGCGATGCCTCGGTGAAGCCTGTGGAGCTGCATATCCGTGTCCTCCCGCCCTGGTATCTGTCGTGGTGGATGTTGACCTTATATGTCTTAGCGGTCTGTTTCGCTACGGTATGGCTTTTCCGCAACTACCGCAACCGCATCCGTATGGCGGAGTCGCTCAAATATGAGCAGCAGCATGTGCGCGATGTGGAGGAACAGAACCAGTCGAAACTGCGCTTCTTCACCAATGTGTCTCATGAGATCCGTACGCCGTTGACGGTCATCATCAGCTTGGCGGAGAACCTCTTGAAGCAGCGTAATTTCCCTTCAGGCTTTCGCCACATGCTTCTCGGTATCTATCGCAACAGCATGCAGCTCCGCAGTCTGCTCTCCGAGCTTATCGATTTCCGCAAGCAGAAGCAGGGACAGGCGCGTCTTTTCGTTCGACGGCAGGATTTTTCTTTTTTTATGGCTGTATCGCAATTCCCAATATCCGTGCGGTCGTATTCATCTCTCCCAACCTTGCAGGGCTGGGCTGCCGTAGAGAGTATAGGCACGACAAGAATACGGCATACTCAGGCTCTTTGGACGCAAGGCGTAACAACTAACAACAGATAGGACTGACGATAATACGGACAATCTATTGTTTGTACAATTTGTTGTCATGACTATCTGTTGTCAAAACTATATATCGTCAA
>CALJCU010000260.1 GCA_938023885.1 uncultured Prevotella sp.
GATACCAATCTTCCTGTTACGATTCGAGTTTATCATGATGACACCATCGACAGCACCATAAAAGTGTTGGCAAAGACAATTGGTGCCAATTATGAAGCAAAGGGCAAGGATTACATTATTTATTAGTAAGAGCAACGAGATAACTAATTAACAAACTAAACTTAAATCAAGTATGAGAAAATCACTATTGGAAATTCTCTATTTCATGAGAGAGATTCCAATAAGAAGGGGACTATTGACCCTTTTCCTGTTGGTTTCCATTTCCTCTTTCGCTCAAAACGTCACACAGAATGTACGTTTTGCATCATCAACAGTTACCGTGAAAAAAGCCATCGCGGAGATTGAGAAGCAGGCAAAGTTCAGTATCAGTTACAGTGGCAAGATTCTGGATTTGAGACGCACTATCCACGTGAATAAAGGTAACAATACAGTACAGAGTGTTCTGTCAACCATCACCGACGACGATCTGACCTATAGCATCAATGACCGCCATATCATCATAGTTAAAGCCACTGGCTCCAAATCGCAAAGATCTACTAAATCATTCAACAAGAAAAACGTATCAGAGAGAACACACAGGTTGACAGGTAAAGTGACAGATGCCTCAACAGGGGAGGCTTTGATTGGCGTCACTGTCCAGATTAAAGGGAGACCCGGATCAGGAACGATCACGGATACAGAAGGCAACTATGACATCGAAGTGGGAAGTTCTACAGAACTGACATTCTCCTACATCGGTTACAAGCCTTTGACCAAGAGTGTCGGCGGGTTGGCTCAGATGGATGTTCAAATGCTAACTGACAATACGACGGTTGATGAAGTCGTAGTAGTGGGTGCCGGTACACAAAAGAAGATTTCTCTTACGGGATCCATCACATCCTTAAAAGGAACAGACCTGCGTTCTCCTTCCTCTTCACTGACCAATAACTTGGAAGGAAAATTCGCAGGTATCATCTCGCAGACCGTCTCAGGTGAAGCAGGAACAACTTCCAACTTCTACATCCGCGGCGTGGGGACCTTCGGAGGCAGAACAACTCCACTGATTCTTCTTGACGATGTCGAAATTTCAACAGATGAACTTAACAACATTCCAACCGAAAGCATTGAAAGCATCACTTTGCTGAAAGATGCCTCTGCCACAGCCATCTATGGTGTACGGGGGGCCAATGGCGTAATGATCATCAAGACAAAAGAAGGACAGGAAAATACACGCGCGGTTGTAAATGCTTCCTTCGAAACAACCTATGCCCATCCCGGAAAACGTGCGAAGATTGCCGATGGCGCTACATGGATGGACACTTATAACGAAGCCTTGCTGGCTCGCAACCCGACAGCGACACCAACTTATAGCCAAGAGACCATTGACAATACACGCAACCATATCAATCCATATATCTACCCTGACGTAGACTGGTATAAAACGCTTTTCCGCTCTGGCAACTGGAACGAGCGTGGAAATGTATCCGTTTCTGGCGGTGGTTCAAGAGCTTCATACTATCTGAACTTGCAAGTCAATCACGATACCGGTATCCTTAAGTCGCCAAAAAATTATGTCTATAACAATGATATAGATCACATGAGCTACATTTTCCAAAACAATATCGGTTATAAATTCACAAGAACGACCCGCCTTGACCTGCGTATGAATGCGCAGATCCGCAGATTCCGCGGACCTCTGAACTCTCGCAACAACATCTTTGGATACACGCTTTGGGCAAACCCGGTAATGTTCCCGGCAACATTCCCTCAACCTGACGGCGGAGCAGACCATGTCTATTTTGGCAACGCAATCCTTTCGGGAACCAACCTTCGTGTTAACCCACTTGCCTACATGATGTCCGCACATAATGAGTGGAACGACAACACACTCAATATCTCACTCAACTTCAAGCAAGACCTTGATTTCCTTACAAAAGGCCTCAATGTAACTGCTTTGGTCAACTTCAAGAACTATGCTTACTCAAGCTACAACAAGAGCATCAATCCATATTACTATAAGGTCAAGGACGGTTCTTGGACAACAGACGACATGTCTCACTACGAGCTTGAACAGTTAGGTACACCCGGCACAGATTATGTTAGTACCGACAGCAATCCGTCAAAAAACGCTGATCAGACTTTTTATCTGGATGCCCGGATCAATTACCAACACTCTTTCGGTCATCACAACGTTAGTGGCTTACTGATGTATATGATGCGTGAATATCGCAGCAGCGTGTTACCACAACGTAACCAAGGTTTTTCGGGCCGTGCAACCTATGACTACGATAACCGATACCTCTTCGAGTTCAATTTTGGTTATAACGGCACGGAGCGTCTTGCCAAAGGCCATCGCTTCGAGTTCTTCCCTGCCGTTTCTCTCGGATGGGTTCCCAGTGAGGAGAAATTCTGGGAGTCAATCAAAAAAGCGGTAGATTTCTTGAAGTTCAGAGCCAGTTATGGCCTGGTAGGTTCCGATGAAACAGGAACGACCACCGGAGCTCCTCACTTCCTCTATTATGACACCATCGTTCTAGATGGAGGCGGGAAATACAGAACCGGTCCTGACTCAGGTAACACCTGGGAAGCAAATGGGCCTGGCCTTGAGAGTTTTGCTGTGGAGAATGCA
>CALJCU010000261.1 GCA_938023885.1 uncultured Prevotella sp.
CGTTCGGGCGTGGCGCAGGCTCGGCGACGCCGAGCGCAACATATCGCAGGCGGTGGCAGCGGCATGACTTTCGTCGATCTCTTACGCGTCCACGCACGAATAGCGTGGAGACAGAAAACGCTGTGGTACACGTCGATACCGTTGACGCTGTTCGCCGTCTTGCTGAGCTTCGGAGGAAAAGCGCCGAATACCGGAGACGTCAGAGACCTCGTCTACAAGGCGCAGGTCATGGTCATCTTCGTCGGCATCGCCTATGCCGCGGCGTTCACCAGCCTTCTCTCCGCTCCCGCCCGCCTTGGCATCGGCGAGCTGGAGTCGTCCGCTCCGGTCGGCTTCATGAAGCTCCGGATGGCGCGGGTGCTGGGGCCATTCGCTGTAGTCATCGTGCCGCCCCTGGCCTTCCTTCTCGTCATGGGAACGATTCAGACGGTCCAGGGGAAATGGGACGGGCTGCCCCTGGCCCTCGCCGTGACGGCATCGACGGCGTTGCCCGACTTGTCGTCCTTGCTCACGTGCAGGCCGCCCTGTCCGGGGTTCTTACCGATAACATTTCCTTTCCCGTTTTTCTGGAACCACTGCTGCGCCTTGGCACCAAGTCCTGGTGTCTCTGATGACTGGAGAATGGTGTAGCCGAGGATGGTACCGTCGGGAGCGAATCCTACCAATACCCTCAGGTCACCGCCGAAGCCGCCTGTCGTGCTCTCCACGGCGGCACCGAGGTCCTTGCCCGATGCATCTGTAGCACGGTGCACGACGAAAGAGAGGGGTTTGCCGTTAAAGGTCTCCGTCACATTCTCAGGTGCCGCTACCTGGATGTTGTCGTTGCCCATGACGGTCTTGATGCCTTGAGCGAGCGTCTTCTCAGCTTTCTCAGCGATCGGTTTGGCTGTGACAGGCCGCCGATGACGAGGGAGAAGCCGACGAGGACGACGACCATGTTCTTTAATGATGATTGTAGTTTCTGCATGGCTTAGGCTCCTTTCGTACTTGATGGTTTGACGACACCAAACCGGCGGGGTTTGATGTAATGGTTGATGAGCGGTGTGAAACCGTTCATGATGAGGATGGCAAACGACATACCCTCCGGATAAGAGCCCCAGTTGCGGATGACGACGGTGAGAAAGCCGATGGCAATGCCGTAGATAAGCTGTCCCTTATGTGTCATAGGGCTTGTCACGTAGTCGGTAGCCATGAAGATGGCACCGAGCATCAGACCGCCGCTCAGCAGCTCCTGTACCGGACTGGCATAGACAGGATTGGCGAGATGGAGCAAGCCGGAGAACACGAAGACTGTGGCGAGGATGGAGATGGGGATATGCCAGGTGATAATCTTACGCCAGAGCATGAAGCACAGTCCGGCGATGAGCGCCAGGGCACACACCTCGCCCATCGTGCCGGCACCGAGTCCTCCTCCCGTGTTACCGAGGAGCAGCGTGAGACTGTCAGGCAGTTTATCGAGCACGCCGGGGTCTCCCGTCTTGATGGCGGTCTTCATGAGTGCCAATGGCGTAGCGCCGGTTTCAGCGTCGAGATAGCTTGTGAGCTGCCTGGTTTTCGGCCATGAGGTCATCTGGGCGGGGAAGCTTACGAGAAGGAAGCAACGGCCCACGAGCGCGGGGTTGAAAGGGTTGTTACCCAGTCCGCCAAACGTCATCTTGCCAATACCGATAGCGACGAGTGCACCTATTATAATAATGTATATCGGCAGATTGCTCGGCAGGTTGAGGCCTAAAAGCAGACCCGTCACCATGGCGGAGCCGTCGAGCAGATGCGGCGTCTCTTTAAGGATATAA
>CALJCU010000262.1 GCA_938023885.1 uncultured Prevotella sp.
AGCTTTTTCATTCCCCATTCAGCCATTTTTTCACCATCCTAACCTATATATTTTCTATGTGCCAATTTTACATTGCTTTGTTTTACCATCGCATATTGCAGCGTTGTATCAATCCGCTTATGGCCAAGCAACTGCTGTAGCTGTTCGATCGGCATTCCTTTATCAATTGCCATCGTAGCAAGTGTGCGGCGGAACTTATGTGGATGCACTTTCTCTATTTTCAGTCTTTTTCCAAGCTCTCGAAGCCTATGCTCAATACCGCCGATTTTCAACCTCTTATGCGGAGCCCGGAGCGATACGAACAATGCCGGATTATCATCAGTACGTTCTTGCAGGTAGTTCTGCAAATGAATCTTAGTCCGTGCGTCGAAGTACACCATCCGTTCTTTGCTGCCCTTACCGAACACGACACATTCCCGCTCCTCGAAGTTGATGTCATCTCTGTTAAGCAAAACCAGCTCTCCGACACGCATTCCCGTTGAGGCAAGCATATCTATCAATGCTAAATCTCTGAGTTCCTCGCAACTATCTCGCATCTTCTCCAAGGACTCATCGGTATATGTTTCCTTGATGGTCAAGGTCGCCTTCACCTTATGGATACGGCGTACCGGGCTCTTTAGGATATAATCCTCATCCTCCAGCCAAGAGAAGAAGCTCGACAGAATTCTTCTGATATTGTCCACCGTGACCTTGCTGGAGTTTTTCTCCCGCTGATATTCTGTCAGGTATGCACGCAGGTCATCCGTTTCCATCTCTCGGACATTCATTTTAACCTTTGCCGTCATCGTTTCTATCGTAGTCTGATAATAAGTCAATGACTTTTCAGAACATCCCTCGATCCGTTTTGCCGCGAGAAAATTATCCAAAAGCTGTTCATTTGTTAGTGCCGCATTTACTTCTTCCTCCGTCTCGCTTACTTGCTTATGGAACAGCGCGTGTTCCAGTACTTCCTGCAGTCTTTCTAACTGCACATTATTGAGGCAGCCGAGCATGCCCTGTATAACTTCGTTGATTACTTTCTGTTTCATAGTCTTTTCTCCTTTTCTATCGTAGAGAAAGACTACGGAGTGGCAATCCCTCTTTTAAACTCTTGCCACTCGCAAGAGTTATGGTTGTATGTTAAACAAGAATTTACTTGAGCAAGCGCAAAGCATTTTTACCCAAGAGTTCCTTATGCTTGACCGCATCCCAGATGGCTGGAAAGAAAGCTCTCTGCTTGGTATTGCCGATTACCTCAATGGACTCGCAATGCAGAAGTACCGTCCAAAGGATGATGAGCAAGGTCTGCCTGTTCTTAAAATCAAAGAACTGCGCCAAGGTTCCTGCGATTTTAACAGTGAATTATGCTCACCTTCCATCAAGCCGGAATATATTGTTCATGACGGCGATGTAATATTCTCATGGTCGGGTAGCCTTCTTGTTGATCTTTGGTGCGGAGGGACTTGTGGTTTGAATCAGCATTTATTTAAAGTCACATCCTCTACCTACGATAAATGGTTCTATTACGTATGGACAAACCACCATCTGCAAAAGTTCGCTGCTATCGCTGCAGACATGGCCACAACGATGGGACATATCAAGCGCGAAGAACTGTCAAAAGCAGAAGTGCTGATTCCTTCACAATCTGACTATGAACGCATAGGTGGTCTTCTTGCTCCTCTATACGATCTTGTTATCGCTAATTGTATAGAGAACCGTAAACTTGCATCCCTGTGTGATGAGCTACTTCCTCAGCTTATGTCAGGACAGCTTAATGTTTCGGAGGTGTCGTTATGAACGAAAAGGAACTGAGGATTCCCTTTAATGCTCCTCTCAACGAGGTGGACACTGAATTGCAGACCTATAGCTGCCGTCAGAACAATCCCGACATCTGTGGTAACAATGACCTTGCTGGTGTTTGTGCTTTTGTGAGCAAGGATAGAATCTGTCGTAAGCTATCTCGTGCATGGAAGAAGCAGTACCAAAAGCTCAAGGTTTAGGCCGCTAAATTCTTGTTTATCTCTGTATTAAGCTGTATTTTTCTATCAAGCACCTCCAATATGTCTGCTATTTTTTGCTGTTCGCTATAAGGCGGTAGTATTACTGGCAACTTATGCTGTGCAGTGATACCAAGATATGCCCTTGTGCTACCAGAGCCAGCCCAATTATTCAGCGTCGTTTGAAAATCGGGAGAATCAAAATAATACTTTAGGTATCTGTTATCAATTCCCCGTTTCACTCTGTAATACGTCACTTGAGGCGTTAGGATAATAGTTTCATACCTATCAGGAACAATCGCAGTACGTCCAATAGTTGCCTTGTGCGTGAGAAGAACATCTCCTGGTTTAGCAAAACCTTTTCTAAGCGTTTTCGCTTGCTCTTCAGATATAAAGACGCAACCATCAAGATCTACTACTCCGTTGATGAGGTTATTGGCCATAATAAACGGCACGCCCTCGTCAACATAGTCAGATGCTTTCGGATGTATGCTTCCATGATTTCCATCTAATGGCTCATCCAACATATCTAAATCTATGAGTTCTTGGACTGTATATTCTTTCCATTCAGAGTTCATACCCAATCGCTCCTAACTTTCTTCTGATCTCGTCCTCCAGTTCATGGGACTTGGCGAACATATCGGACAGTTCTGATGTCAGTCTGGTCATTTTCTCTTCGAATGGCTCGCCGTCATCTTCCTGCTCCTCGATGCCAACATAGCGTCCGGGAGTCAAAACGTAATCCTGCTTTGCAATATCCTGAATTGTCGCTACAGAACAGAAGCCCTTTTCATCCTCAAGTGTGCCGTTCTGGAATGCTTCAAATGTATCTGCGAGCTTTTGTATATCATCCTCGGTAAAATCGCGGTGCTTACGGTCTACCATATGTCCCATCTTGCGAGCATCAATAAAGACCGTCTTGCCTTTCTGCTTCTTGCCCTTTGAAATGAACCAGAGCGTCGCCGGAATTGTTACGCTATAGAAGAGCTGCGGAGGCATCGCAATAATGCCTTCAATCAGGTCATCTTCTATGATCTTCTTTCTGATTTCACCCTCGCCTCCAGTCTGGGAAGACAGTGCTCCATTTGCAAGGACAAGTCCAATCTTTCCGTTCGGTGCAAGATGATGAATCATATGCTGAATCCACGCAAAGTTGGCATTACTTGCAGGCGGGATTCCATATTTCCAGCGAACATCGTCCATCAGCTTATCCTGTCCCCACGGATTATAATTGAAGGGAGGATTGGCCAGAATGAAGTCTGCCTTCAATGTCGGATGAAGGTCTTTCGTAA
>CALJCU010000263.1 GCA_938023885.1 uncultured Prevotella sp.
CACACCTATCTTTCCCTCAACGATGCCTACATCCGTACCGTCAAGATCTTTGGCCTCCGCAATAGTGTCGGGATTCTTCTGTGCAATATGGATATAGGGAAGATTACTGGCAAAAGTCCTGGCCTCCGGATACTGCTTCTTAATGACGGCATCGAAGTCATCATCTTTCTTGATCTCTACAATCTTACCACCCGCCTCTTCTGTCATTTCTGCGAACTGCATGAAGGTGTCGGGATATTGGATGCCGTCGATATGCATGTCCGGCATATCGTATTGCTCCCGTGTGTTGGCACGGAGCTTCTTGAATAAATCTTCTTTGTTCATCGCTTATTAGTTATGTCTAACTCCTAATTTCTAACTTCTAACTTTTCAGGCTCCCGCTGCTCTCAGTGCTTCCCTTCCACCTTCCGTTTCAATCACTTTCCCGTCTGAAGAAGTTGCATATCCATTGGACAATTTGTCTCTCCTCCTCTCAGCCACACGTTGCCTATAATCCTTGAGATAAGCCTCTTCCTTCTCGGCAGCAACTTTTGCATATTCGTTGTCGGGATCTTTCTCTAAGTCGATGCGCATGGTGTGGGCGTTATTGACCAAATCCTTTACGACCTCGCCTCCACAGATTAGTCCTGCGGCAGCTGGCACCCAGGCGTTGGAGCTCGGGATAGTGTGACGCTCTGTGCAAGCTCGCATATCCTTTGCCGGACAGATGCAATGATAACGGCAGCTGATATCGGGCTGATCGATACTTTCTATCGGCAATTCTGGAGAATAGACCACCTTGAGATGCCTGATATCTGTCTTACGTAGTTTCTTGCGGATAACTTTTGCCAACGGGTCATTGATGGTCTTCCAGATATCAGTGACCTGCAGCTGCGTGGCGTCAAGTTTGTAAGCTGCTCCCATGCAGGAGATAATAGGGATATGGAGCTCATGGCAACGCTTGATAAGATCGAGCTTTGCCGTAACGGTGTCTATACAATCTACCACATAATCGTAGTGGGAGAAATCAAACTCATCCGCATTGGATGGGAGATAAAACGTCTGATATTTCCGCACATGACAACACGGATTGATGTCGTGTATACGGCCTTCCGCCACATCCACTTTATGCCGTCCCACACAGGAGATGGTAGCAAGGATCTGTCGGTTGACATTTGTCAGACAGACACGGTCATCATCTATGATATCGAGGGCGCCAATACCGCTACGGGCCAGTACTTCAACGGCATAGCCACCAACGCCTCCCACGCCAAAGACGGCGACACGGGAGCCGTTGAGCGTGTCGATAGCAGGCTTGCCCAATAACAACTGTGTGCGTGAAAACTGATTTTGCATGATATTTTTCTTCTTTCAATTGGCAAAGTTACTTATTTTTTTGCTATCTTTTCACTAAAGAAAAAACAAATCTGATGGCGTTGGCAGCCCATGACCGACAGATATTGCCAAGACAGATAAAGAGAAGCTTTGTCGTATGATTCATTAAGTGCTGCAAGTCGTCTGTCGCCGGGCAATCGAGGATAGCCGCAAGCTGATCAGCCGATGCCATCGTATGTCTGTAGACCTGCATAATAGAGTGTTCGGCTTGCGTGAGTGCCTTGCCCTGGTTCGTTGCAAGGTTGCCGGCACCGATTAAGACAATATTCATTTTTTGTCGTTCCTGTTGACATAGCTCAGGGCCGCCCCGATTGCTGTACAGAACTCGCTGTTGCGCGGGATGATGAAGCGGACATTATATATCTCCTCCAACTTCGGATAGAGTTCGGCGCACTGGGGCAAGCGCGAGAGATTGCCTATCAAAACAAAATCCCGGATGCCACTGTTAAGCGAACTGAGAATGGCCGAAGATCCAATGGCTTGCAGTACCATACAGATGAGTCCTTTAGCAATATCCTCACGACTTGCATTGCCCTGTGCGTTGGCAAAGAGACTAGCTGTAGCATTCATCGGCAGCCCCGGCAAGGGTAGAGCAGAGATATCCTTGATGAGCAGGTTGATATGCGCCGTGTCTCCCCCCAGCGCCATCTGCGATATCTGTTTGATGTCATCTGTCTTCAGCAACAGGCGACTGAGGCCGTTAAGCGTTCCTCCGCCAATACCGATACCTCCTATATGCCGGATGTCACCTTTTTGGTAGGAAACGAGCGAGGTGCCCGTGCCCATTGACACGACAATCATGCGGTCAAGCTTCGACTCAAACTGAGCCCCAAGACCGTCTGCAATAAATTCCTCCGTCTTCTTGGTGGGCAATCCATAGATAGGACTGTTGATGTAAGCAGCACCCACACCTGTGAGCATAACACGTTCCACATCCTGAAGATCAATAAGATTGTCGTGCAGGAACTTTCCAAAGGCACCATACAA
>CALJCU010000264.1 GCA_938023885.1 uncultured Prevotella sp.
AATAATCATATGGTAGACGGCAGTGTAGTCAACAACGCACTGCGCTACGATCCAACACGTCCCGTGGGGACAGGCAGCGCTACAGCCTCGACAGATCCGGGACTGGGGTACTTTATATGGATGAACGGTAAGTCGCCGATGGCAATACAGACGGATAACCCTGTGGCACAGTTGGAGCTGCAGAAGTTTCGGAATACGGTGGGCAGATTCATCGGGAATACGCAGCTTGCCTATAAGGTGCATGGTTTTGAGGATCTACAGTTGAATGCTAACTTCGGTCTGGATTATCTTGAGAGCAACTACAAGAAAGATATTCCCAATCTGGCGGGTACGATGTACACGTCGAACATGAAAGACGGCACAGGTCTCGACTATGACGGTAAACAGAAGAAGCGCAACACCCTTATCGACCTCTATGCCAACTACCAGCATCTCTTTGGCAAGCATGATGTCGGTGCCATGGCAGGTTATGGCTGGCAACATTTCTGGAAGAAATATGATGACACCTCTTTGTCGCCGGAGGGCAAGGAGCTCTTCTCTCCTTATCACTATGAGACAGAATACTATCTGCTGTCACTTTACGGACGAGTCAACTATACTTACAATAACCGCTATATGCTCACAGCCACCCTGCGTGCCGATGCCTCTTCACGTTTCGCCAAAGACAACCGCTGGGGTTACTTCCCCTCTGTGGCACTGAGCTGGCGTGTCAGTGATGAGGCTTTCCTGAGAAACAGCAGGGTAATCTCCAATCTCAAGCTGCGTCTCAGCTATGGACAGACGGGTCAGCAGGATATCCTAAATGATTATCCGTACATGACGACCTTTACCATCTCCTATCCGGAGTCCAGTTACCGTTTTGGAGATACCTGGTACCGTACCTACCGCCCGAATGCCTATGATACCGATATCAAGTGGGAAACGACGGCAACATGGAATGCGGGTCTGGACTATGGATTCTTAGGCAACCGTATCTATGGATCGCTCGATGTGTACAAACGTCACACGAAAGACCTTCTCAACACCATCAATGTCATCTCAGGTACAAACTTCTCTTCTATCCTGACGACGAACGTGGGGGAGATGGACAACAAAGGTGTGGAATGTCAGGGCAAAGACAACGCTCGTTGATGCCTTTGATCCCAAAGACGTGGTGTTTGACAAGAATGACACGTGGGGCAATAACAAGATGGATAAGCGTGCCCAGTTTATGACAGCACTGCCCAACCAGAAGAAAGAGACATGGGGTGAGAAAGAAGAGATGACAAGCCTCTTCACCTGCGGATATGGATATATCAAATGGCGTAATGTGACCAAGGATGACAAGATTCCTGCCCAGGGTGAAGCTTACTCGTCTATTAATTTTCCGATGTTCCGCACAGGCGAGGCCTATCTCATAGCGGCAGAAGCCATACTCCGTGGTGCCAATGGCAGCAGGGCAGAGGCGCTGAACTATGTCAACGAGATTCGTGAGAGGGCTTATATGAGCGGCAAGTATGCCAGGGCAGGCATACGTTCTGATGTGCCGGGTGACATCACCGACAGTCAGCTTACGCTCGACTTTATTCTTGCTGAGCGGCAGCGGGAACTCGCTTCAGAGCTTCAGCGTCGTACTGACCTTATCAGATTCGGCAAATTCACCAAGGGTGATAACTGGGACTGGAAGAATGGCGTGAGACTTGGGAGTGATGTCGATGATAAGTATAATCTCTTCCCCATTCCTGAGTCTGAGCTGACAAACAATCCTAAGCTCAAACAGAATAACGGATATTGATACTGTTATATGAGAAACTTACTGGTATTAGCTTTTTCCTTGCTATTGTCAGCTACCTTATCAGCACAGACCTCTTTTGATGAGGTCTGTGCCGATTTGAATAAAGCTGGCGGTGTTTATTTAGCTTATCCGGAGCCGACGGTCAGACTGACGCCTCCTCCCAAAGGCTACCATCCTTTCTATATCAGTCATTATGGGCGCCATGGCTCCCGTTATCTCATCGGTGACCGAGACTACAGATGGGTCATGGATGCTCTTCATGATGCCGATTCGTGTGGCGTATTGACACCCCTTGGGTATGATGTGCTGTCGCGGCTGCAGCAGCTGTGGCCAGATGTGGAGAGACGTGGGGGAGACCTAACGCCTGTTGGTGTAAGGCAGCATCAGGGCATAGCCAGGCGGATGTATGCTAACTTCCCCGAGGTGTTCAAGGGGAGACGGAAGGTGTCGGCCCGTTCAACGGTTGTCCCGCGATGTGCCATGAGCATGGTAGCTTGTGGGGATGAACTGAAAAGTCTGGCACCTCAGTTGGACATCAGCTATGAGATGAGTCAGAAATACATGGATTACCTGAACTACCACACGGCTCTGTCGAATGTCTTTACTGACAGCAATAATGGACCATGGGTGGGTGAGTACCGGCAATTCGAAGCAGCACATGTCAAACCGCAGCGTCTTATGCAGTCGCTTTTCACCGATGATGGCTATGTCAGACAACATATTGACGGAACTAACTTCATGTGGGGATTGTACTGGATTGCCGTTGACATGCAGGACATAGATACTCACCTCTCTTTCTACGACCTCTTCACGCCAAGCGAGCTCTTCGACCTGTGGCAATGTGTCAACTATCGGTTCTATGTAGGCAATGCCAACCATAAAGATGGCAATGGTATCGTGGTGGCGAATGCCCGTCACCTGTTGCGCGACATCATCGGGCAAGCCGACAAGGCTATCAAGGATGGAGAGATGGCTGCTACGCTCCGTTTTGGTCATGACGGTAACATCATTCCCCTTCTGGCTATCCTTCACATTGAGAACTTTGATGTGGCTGTGAGCAAGCCGGAAAATCTTTATAAGTACTGGTCTGATTTCAAGGCTGCACCTATGGCTGCAAATGTACAGATTGTCTTCTACAGGAATAGCGGGGGCAATATCCTCGTGAAGTTCCTACACAATGAGCGTGAGGTGCATATCCCGGTCAAGACCGACAGCTTCCCCTATTATTCATGGCAGGATGTCCGACAGTTTTATATCAATGAACTGAAATGAACTCTTACGGCAGATGTCAGACAGTTACCATAAAGGTTTATAGGAGGCATAATGTCCGACGAGAAGATCCCGTAATGAATCCAGATCACATGTGTTAAAATTCTAATCTTGCAGTGGATTTTCCCGTCATTCTCTTTGTCGATACACACAAAAGCATTATCTTTGTACATGCTGAGGCCACATACGTTTCTCATGGCTGAAAGGGTCTCTGGTTGAACATTGGGACTCTGAGCCCGTTAATTACACTATTGGAGCATGACTCCGCTTTAAAGTTACTAGAGATATGCGACATTCAAGTGCGTTTCGGCAGAAAGTTGCGTTGTGGCCTCTACTTTTTTATTCAACTGGTGTAAAATCTGAGATATTTTATGTAAATTTGCAAACAGGAAACCTATAAAAGATAAGGAGGTCCTATGAAAACTTTGCGCTTTATCTTTATCGTAATCACGGCGGGCATTTGCTGCGCCGTCCAATCACAGGTTTTGAGGACAGTGACAGGGAGAGTGGGGGACCGGGAGACAAGGCGGGCGGGGATGGCAAGTACGCTACAGTAACCAACGAGGATGGCAGTTTCATTTTGCGGATGCCTTCTACCAGTACCACGATAATCGTCTCTCACATAGGTTATACGACACGCTATTTATCTGTGGGCGACGGGCGTGACCTGCGGATCAGTATGGTGCCGTCAACGATCACGCTGAATGAAGTGTTGGCGGCGAATCCGGAGGATGTGGTGAGAATCGCGATAGAGAATATCGACAGCAACTATGTGAACAAACCTGTTCTCCAGACTGGTTTCTATCGCGAGACGACACGCAAAGGCAACAGGTTCATCTATATTGCGGAGGCTATCACCGACATGTACCGCCGGCCTTACACAGAGGGTATCAGGGGTGACCGTGTGGCGATCAGGAAGGCACGCAGGATCATCTCCACCAGTGCCAAGGACACGCTTGGGGCGAAGATGGAGGGCGGTCCAACGTTGCCGCTGACTTCGGACCTGATGAAGAATCTGGATTTCCTGTTTGATAACGAGACGTTGGCTTCGTACAATTACGCTATGGGACCGGCACGCAGCGAGGACGGGACGGGTTTGGTCAAAGTCACCCTCACCCCTAAGCCGGACCGTAGGCGCGTACTGCCTTATGCGTTGTTGTACGGTGACCTCTATATCACTACCCATTCTCTTGCGTTGCTTCACGCTGACCTCTCTTTGGACATGACGGACAAGGCTAAGGCGACACGCGTCATGCTCAGCCGCAAACCAATGGGTGTGAAGTTCAAACCTCGTGGAATGGAGTTCTCGGTCACGTACGGGCAGGACAAGACAGGGCGGCTGACCCTGAGCTATATCCGTTCTGTGATGAGCTTTAAATGCGAATGGAAGCGGAAGCTTTTCAGTGCACCTTATGTCGTGACATCGGAGATGGTGGTGACGGGGGAGCAGACAGACGGTGTCAAGCCTATTCAATCCCATGCCTCCTTCAATAGGCATGAATCCTTGTATGACCATCCTGAATACTTCGGTGATCCCGACTTCTGGAGCCAGTATAACATCATCGCCCCTACAGAAAGCTTGGAGAAAGGCATCCGTAACCTGAAGAAGCGAATCAGCCAATAGTCTGTCTCCCTATGACGATCGTCGGGCTTCCCTGCCTGCGAACTCTATTCATTATTCAGCAGATATTCCCGCGGGTTCTGGTCCTTATCCAGGCCGGGCTTCCTTGGTTCTTACCGCAGGGTATGTGATACCGCTTACAAAGATACATCTTTTCTGCAATTCTCGTGCTATTTCATATACTTTTTTATTATCTCTGACCATAATGGGAAATATAGCTGATGCGGAACAGCCTATGTCAAAGCCTTCCTCTACCAGTCGTTTGCGCAGATAATTAACATTCGTCCATAATTTCTTGCGAATCTCAGGACGTGTCTGAATGAGTTCCAATGCCTTCAGTGAAGATGCCGCAACCTGTGGAGTCATAGCAGCAGAAAAGACATTACTATCGGCATAATATCTCAGATATTGAATCAACTTTTCCGATGTGGCAACGAAGCCACCGACACATCCGAAAGATTTGCTGAAAGTACCTGTGATAATATCGACTTGTCCCAGGCAATTATAATATTCGGCAGTTCCTCTGCCGTTTTCTCCCATAACTCCAATGCCGTGAGCGTCATCCATCATAAGAAGGCAATTGTGTTTCTTGCAGACCGCAATGTATTGGGGAAGTTTTGATAAATCTCCATTCTGGGAATAGACCCCATCAATGATGACCAATCGAGTCTGATATTTTCCCGTTTCCCGTT
>CALJCU010000265.1 GCA_938023885.1 uncultured Prevotella sp.
TTGTTATCGTGTCGCAGATCGTCTCATATAGTCTCTCGTCCCATTTCATTGACGAGACGGAAGGCAGCAGAGAGACGAAAGCCTTGAGGGCATCCTCTTTCTCAATGCTGTTGGTGAGCGCACGGTCAATCCTTGTCACGGCACCGAGCGGTGCCTTGATATTACGGTAGCATGGTGTCTTTCCGCTCCAGGGACTGCCAAAAATGAAGCTCTTGCCGTTGATAATCCTCACCACGGGGTTGTCATCGTTCATCAGATCGCATCCGGGAAGATATTTGAGCCAGTTGCTCACCTGTGTTGACTTCCCCGTTCCGCTCTTGGCGATGAAGGCATAGCCGTAGCCGTTCTGTCTGACTACTGAGGCATGCATCAAGATGGTGCCCCGGGAGGCTCCGGCAAAGGCATAGATGAGCATGATGGCATTGTTCAGGCCGAAAGAGCGCATGAGGAAAGAACCGTTGAGTGCACAACGACAATGGCGGAACTCCTTGTCAGTAATGAGCAAACAGCAGTCGGAATGATTAATGTCCTTAATGATATACTGGTATCCTCCGTTCTTCAGCTGGTCCACGACGGTTGAGCCATTGCCTGTGTCGAACTCACGGATGCGCTCCCTATTGTCTCTCGGTTCTGCGTGCAGGCTGTTATCTACCGTGAGGTTGAAAAGAAGAGGCTCTACAGGGTGAGGATCACTATCCTCTGTCTCATCTTTTTCTATCTCAAAAGGCTTAAAGGAGGGAAGCATTCGTATACCATTCTCATAGCCTGTAAAAGTGACCGAGAAAAGCAACTCAGCTACACAAAAATGATGTGTAATACAAAATTGCTGCAAACTGGATGTATTACTCATCGGGCTTGATGGCCTGGTAACGGAATTCGGTCGATTTTACTTCTTTGACAATGAACTTGCCGTTAGTTGTATACTTCTTCCTTATATGTGCATATTTCTTGTCGATATCCTTGCGTTTTAAGGCAAAGCATGTGATGCATGTCGGAGTCTTGGCGCCGGTCCCAGAGAGGTGGTCGCGAAGCTGATACGAATAGTTCTCGCGACTGTAGAGAAATTTCGTCTTTGAATCGATGTAAGCGGAATCAAGCTCTTGAATTCCAGTGAAATAAACCGTGGAGTCGTTGAATGAGGCTGCAAATCCAAACAAGTACACTTTCGTGGGTTTGTTGGCTCCCCAACTGCACAAAGAACTGCACAATGCAACGATGGTCAGGGCAAGTGCTGAGATGTATTTCTTCATAATAGTTTATTGTCTGAAGTCTGATGTTTACGCCTTCCTTGTCGGATAACGGTACAAAATTATAAAAATATTGGCACTCTTCGAACGAAATGTTCATTTTTATCATCCTTTGACTAAAAAAATCCTTTGTTATGACGCTTCCCTGTCTTTTTTTAGTAAATTTGCAAGGTGATTAACACTTTGCAGACATGAAAGTAGCGATTATAAAATATAATGCCGGCAATATCTACTCTGTTGCTAATGCCCTGAGACGGCTCGGGGTGGAGCCTGTCATCACGGATGAGCCCCGGGAATTGTCCACTGCCGGCCGCATCATCTTCCCTGGTCAGGGAAGTGTGCAGACCACGATGGCTTACCTGCGTTCACACGGCTTGGATGAAGTCATCCGGTCCTTTTGCCAGCCGGTCTTGGGTATTTGTGTGGGGCAGCAGCTTCTCTGTGCGCATTCGGAAGAAGGTGATGTTGATTGCATTGGAATCTTTCCTAAACAAGTGAAGAGATTTGTTCCCGACAGTCACGACTGTAAGGTGCCGGAGATGGGGTGGAATTCGCTGCACGGGCTCTCCACACCACTCTTTGAGGGTGTAAAGGAAGGTGACTATGTCTATTTCGTGCATAGTTTCTATGTCCCGACCTGCGAGTTTACAATTGCTACAGCTGACTATACGCTGCCTTATTCAGCCGCCATGCATCGTGACAACTTCTGGACGGTACAGTTTCATCCGGAGAAGAGTGGAAAAGTAGGAGAGCACATCCTTCGCAATTTTCTGGAGATGGAACCAACAGTCTGACACTGAGAACAATGAAGATAGAACTTATTCCAGCCATAGATATTATCGGCGGCAAGTGTGTGCGCCTCACGAAAGGCGACTACAGCCAGAAGAAGGTCTATAATGAGGACCCCGTGTCTCAGGCCCTTGAGTTTGATCGCTTGGGGTTCAAGCGATTACATGTCGTGGACCTCGACGGAGCTAAGGCGAGGCACATTGCCAACGAGGCGGCGCTGCGTGGCATCACTTCATCCACGGGTCTGAGAGTGGACTTCGGAGGCGGTATTAAGAGTGAGGAAGATATCAAGAAAGCGTTCGCAGCAGGAGCCTCCATGGTGACAGTGGGAAGCATTGCCGTGAGTCAGCCACAGACGTTTTTGGAAAGGCTCAAGACCTATGGATCTGAGAGAATGATTTTAGGGGCTGATATACGCAACGGTTTTGTGAGCATCAACGGATGGAAGGAAGACTCGGAGGAAGAGCTGCTGCCGTTCCTCACTAAATACGTGAAAGCCGGCGTGAAGAACGTCTTGTGTACGGACATCTCCAAGGACGGTACCCTCGCAGGACCTGCTACGGAGCTCTATTGCCGTGTTATGAAAGCTTTCCCGCATATTCATCTCATCGCCAGTGGAGGCGTGAGCAGTGATGAGGATATACTTGCCTTGGATAAGGCTGGTATCCCCGCTGCCGTCTTCGGAAAGGCGTGGTATGAGGGAAGAATCGATTTAGAAAAGTTGAAAATATAGGATTGAAAATAGAGAAAGGTTGAAGATATGATGAACGGGTTAGCCAAACGTATTGTGCCCTGTCTTGATGTCAAAGACGGAGAGACCGTGAAAGGCACTCACTTCGTCAACCTCCGCAAGGCGGGAGACCCTGTAGAGCTCGGCAAAGCTTACAGTGATGCGGGAGCCGATGAACTCGTGTTTCTCGACATCACGGCTACGGTGGACGGACGTAAAATCTTCACGGACATGGTCAGCCGTGTGGCGCGGGAGATCAATATCCCGTTCACGGTAGGTGGCGGTATTAATGGAATAGAAGATGTGGACCGCCTGCTCGATGCAGGGGCTGATAAGATAAGTGTCAATTCTGCGGCTATCCGTCATCCGGAGATCATTGATGGGATATCCTCCAAGTACGGGTCTCAGGTCTGTGTATGTGCCATCGATGCTCGCAATGATGCTGACGGGTGGTATTGCTACATGAGGGGGGGGCGTGAGCGTACTGATCGGCGGCTCATGGACTGGGCGAAGGAGGCCGCTGACCGTGGCGCCGGAGAGATACTCTTCACAAGCATGGATCACGACGGCGTGAAGAGAGGCTTCGCCTATGAGCCGTTGGCTGAGATGGCTGACCTTGTGCCTATCCCTGTCATCGCCAGTGGGGGTGCAGGGAAGATGGAAGACTTCTACGATGTGTTCACCAAAGGAAAAGCTGATGCAGCGCTTGCTGCGAGCGTGTTCCACTTTGGGGAGATTAAGATCCCGGAGCTCAAGCACTAAATATCAGATTATGAGTATGGATTTTGAGAAGATGGGTGGGGTTGTGCCGGCCATCATACAGGATGCCGTCACCTCGAAGGTGCTGATGCTGGGTTTCATGAATGAAGAAGCCTATGAGAAGACGATGGGGACGAAGCTCGTCACGTTCTGGAGCCGTACAAGAAAATGTCTGTGGATGAAAGGTGAGACATCGGGCAACTATCTCCATCTCGTGAGCATGAAGGAGGACTGCGACCACGACACGCTCCTCATAGAGGTTCATCCCGATGGTCCCGTGTGCCACCTCGGTACGGACACATGCTGGGCGGAGGAGAATGAGTTGAACCCTATTCTGTTTCTCTCTGAGCTTCAGGACTTCATCAACAAGCGTCATGAGGAGATGCCTGAAGGCAGTTATACGACGAGCCTCTTCCGCAAGGGCGTGAACAAGATGGCGCAGAAAGTGGGTGAGGAGGCTGTAGAGACCGTCATTGAGGCTACGAACGGGACGAATGAGAATCTCGTCTATGAAGCTTCCGACCTGATGTATCATCTCATTGTGCTCCTCGCATCCAAAGGGCTCCGAATCGAGGATGTCGCGCGTGAACTCGCCAGGCGCCATAATCCCGGGTGGGACAAGGCAAGGAGAATCAGGAAAAGTCAAGAGTGAAGAATTAGAAGTTAGAAAATATATGCTGATAGATTACGATAAAGTAAAAGTATACCAACAGGATGTACTCATCCTCGACGACGTGTGTTTCCATGCCGGCGAGGGGGAGTTTATCTATTTGATAGGAAAAGTAGGATCGGGAAAGAGCAGTCTGCTCAAGACGATCTACTGTGAGCTCGACCTCTATCCGGAGGATGGTGAGCGGGCTGAGGTCTTAGGCCGAGACCTGCTGAAGCTCCGTCGTCACGACATCCCGGCATTGCGCCGTGAGATGGGCATCATCTTCCAGGATTTCCAGTTGCTGAGCGACCGTGATGTGTTCCAGAACCTGCGTTTCGTGTTGCGTGCTACGGGGTGGAAGGACAAGAGAAAGATAGAGGACCGTGTCAATGAGGTGCTTGAGGCCGTGGAGATGACGGATAAGATCCACTCTATGCCACATGAACTCTCAGGGGGTGAGCAGCAGCGTATTTCCATCGCGCGTGCCATTCTCAATAATCCGAAGATTATCATTGCTGATGAGCCAACGGGCAACCTTGACCCAGAGACTGCTGATAACATCGTGCGTCTGCTTAAAGGTATCACGGCACAGGGTACGGCTGTGGTCATGTCTACCCACAATATCCCTATGCTCGACCGTTACCCTGGCTACGTTTACAAGTGTGAAGACGGCAAAGTGCTGGAAATCAGAAACAAAGATTAAGAAAACAATTAAGAAAGTATCATTGATATGAACGTAATGAAATTTGGTGGCACTTCCGTAGGAAGTCCCGAGCGCATGAAAAGCGTTGCCCGGCTTATTACAAGATCCGGCGAACCTACTTTCGTTGTTCTTTCTGCTATGAGCGGAACGACAAACAGCCTTGTGGAAATCAGCAACTATCTCTACAAGAAGAATCCGGAGGGCGCCAACGAGGTTATCAACAACCTTGAGATCATGTATATGGCTCATGTGGAGGACTTGTACACGGATGAGGCTTACAAGAAGAAGACTCGTGACTTCCTCCGTGACAGGTTCAGTTACATGCGTTCGTTCACCAAGGGCATCTTCACAAGCTTCGAGGAGAAGATTATCGTCTCACAGGGTGAGATCATGTCGACCAATATGGTGAACAACTACCTCCAGGAGCAGGGTATTAAGAGTACCCTGATCGATGCCCTGAGTTTCATGCGTACAAA
>CALJCU010000266.1 GCA_938023885.1 uncultured Prevotella sp.
AAATATCATGCAAAGTTACTCAATAATTCAGCAAAACTTTGCAAAACCCTTTGATAGAAAAGAGTTTTATATTAATTTTGCAATCGAAAATAATCAATGTCATTGAGATATGAACGATAAAGGCAACCTTACGGACAAGCGTCCACCATGCCTCCCTATGCTGATAGGTACAGGGTTTGGCAGTGGGTTGTGGCCGTGGGGACCAGGGACAGCCGGCAGCGTGCTGGCTACAGTGATATGGGGTTTGCTGAGTCTATGGCTTCCGGGTGGCGCATTGATGCTCCTCACGATGGCTCTTATTCTGCTCTTCACTTTGCTCGGCACGTGGGCCACGGCCCGTTTGCAGCCATACTGGGGTGAAGATCCCTCACGTGTCGTCGTTGACGAGATGGTGGGTGTATGGATTCCGCTCATTGCCGTGCAGCCTGAAGAGTGGTTGTGGGCTCTTGCGGCGCTCGTGCTCTTTCGTTTCTTCGACATCGTCAAACCGTTGGGAATCAGTAAACTCGACCGCATGAAAGGTGCTTTTTGGGTCATGGGTGATGATATTCTTGGGGGCATCTACGCACTCGCGGTCATCGTACTTGCGAGATGTGTCATCTTCTCTTGGTAAGTGTCTATGGGAAGGGTCAGACATGAGCTATGGACGTTTGCCAAAGCCGAGATGAGCGCATCCTTAGCCAGTTGTGTGGATTTCGGATTGGCTATCTCACTGACGTACCTTGGCTTGCTCACTTACGGCTATGCCAATATCATCGGGGTCGTGTGTGGAGGAATAACCAACTTCACGCTCAACAGCCATTACGTCTTCTCTCAGACTGGGCGGGGAAAGAAATCCTTAGCAGAGAGATACCTTGTTGTATGGTTAGGAAGTATGCTTCTCAATGGCGGTGGCACGAACCTGCTGACGTGGCTCATGGGCGGCAAAAGCTATTTTGTCATTGTCAAGTGTCTCGTGGCGGTGACAGTGGCTTTCGGGTTCAACTATCCTTTGCAACGCAGGTGGGTGTTTAGGCGGAAAATAAACGAATAAAAATAAATACTAACAAAAAAGTATGTGGTATAGGGATTTTCTTCAACAGGTAATTTACAAGATCATTAACCCCTTGGTTAAAGGCATGATCAAAGTAGGTATCACTCCTAACATCGTTACGACGATGGGTTTTATCGGAAATATCGCGGCAGCGGTGTTCTTTATCTATGCCTCTCAGGAGCCTGATCTCGCTGCTCTGACTACGACCCTCGGCTGGGGCGGATTCATCATCATCGTCTCGGGTCTGTTCGACATGATTGACGGACGCCTTGCACGTATGGGCAACATGAGCTCATCCTTTGGTGCCATGTGGGACTCCACCCTCGACCGTTACAGTGAGCTCGTCTCGCTCTTCGGTATCGTCCTTGTCTTTCTAGAGGCTAAAGGCTGGTTTTGGATGGGTGTCGTGACGTTCGCTGCTATGGTAGGAAGTGTCATGGTAAGCTATGTACGCGCACGTGCCGAGGGTCTCGGCATCGAGTGTAAAGTAGGCTTGATGCAGCGCCCGGAGCGTGTCGTGGTGACGGCTGTCACAGCCATGCTCACGGGTGTCACGGGCTCGCTGTGGTGGCTCGCTGGTGGCATGATCGTCATTGCAGTGCTCGCTAACATCACGGCTTTCTGGCGCGTGGGCTACTGCTATAAGAAGCTCAACGAGAGAGACAGGGAGATGAGTAAATAAATCCGGTCCTTAGAAGTCTGAAGTCCAGAGGACGGAAGATCCGTCAAATGCCAAAGCCCTGTTATTAGAGTATAATGTAATGACCGGGCTTCTGGATCTCCTCAAATAACCGTAATATTTTATGGATTGCTTACTGATAGCTGTTCTCTTTGCCATCTTTGCCGCCATCCGGCCTACACGGCGCTTCACCGTCTGTATGCTGCCATGGTTCCTCTTTGGCTTCATCTACAGCAGTTTCAACTTCTATCCCAACTATGAGTTCCACAGCATCGACGTGCGGGGCTTGTATGAGGCTGAGAAGTCGCTCTTCGGCATCAACACGGCTGCGGGAAGGCTGATTCCCGGCGAGTGGTTCGCCATCCACCATTGTGCCGTACTCGATTTTATGGCGGGATGCTTCTATCTCTGTTGGGTACCAGTGCCTATCGCCTTCACGGTATACCTTTATTTCTCCTGTCATAGAGACTGGGCCAACCGCTTCGCCTGGGCGTTCCTTACGGTTAACCTCATTGGATTTATCGGCTACTACGTTCATCCCGCAGCGCCGCCATGGTATGCCATGAACTATGGGTTCAAGCCTGTCCTCCATACCCCCGGCAATGTGGCAGGTCTCGGACGCTTCGACCAGCTGGTGGGACTGAACATCTTCCACAGTATCTATGGCAAGAATGCCAATGTCTTCGCAGCCGTTCCGAGTCTGCATGCCGCTTACCTTCTTGTGACGACCATCTATTCTGTGATGAGCCACAGACGCTGGTACACTTCATGCCTCTTCGCTTTCATCTGTGTAGGAATATGGTTCACAGCCGTTTACACGGGCCACCATTATTGCATCGATGTGATCCTCGGCATCCTTGCGGCTATCGTAGGTACCGTGCTCTTCGAAGTGATCTGGAGGAAGGTGTTGAAACGATAGTTAGTGTTTAGCATCACCCGTTTGCAGTAGCCGGCCACTGCACGAAACACCATCAAAACCTATTGGCTATGCGTACTAAAATATTAGGTCTTATCCTTATTTTTTCATCTCTCTTTGGTTCTGTCTTCTCTCAGCCTCTTCGTCCCCGTGTCGCCGTGGTTCTCTCGGGAGGCGGTGCGAAGGGTGTGGCACATATCGGGGCCTTGAAAGTGATAGAGCGGGCAGGGATACCCGTGGATATCGTCACAGGGACCTCCATGGGCAGTATCATTGGCGGTTTGTACAGTTGCGGATGGGATGCACAGCGTCTCGACTCCATGGTGAGAAGACAAGACTGGACCTTCCTGATCAGTGACCGTGACGACTATTGTACGCAGAACCTCGGAAACCGCGAGAAACAGACAACCTACGCTTTCAGCAAGACCTATACCCTGAACAAGGAGAACCGTCTTCGTGAAGCGGGATTCATCCAAGGTAAGAATCTCATACGACTCTTCAACCGGCTCACGGCAGGCTATACCGATTCCATGAGCTTCGACTCGCTGCCTATTCCCTTCGCGTGCGTGGCGACGAATATCATGAACAACACGGAGTACGATTTCCATTCCGGCCGTCTCGCTCAAGCCATGCGCGCAAGCATGTCTATCCCGGCCGTCTTCTCGCCTGTGAGGATCGGTGACAAGGTACTTGTCGACGGCGGCCTGCGCAACAATTATCCGGCTGATATCGCCAAGGCGATGGGTGCTGACTATATCATTGGCGTGACGGTACAAGGTGCTCTGCGTACGGCCGACGAAATTAACTCCAGTGCCTCGGTGCTCGGACAGATCATCGACGTGAACTGTAAGAATAAATATGATGCTAACCTTGCTCTTACGGATGTCGCTATCCGTGTGAACACGCAGGGCTATGGTGCAGCGAGCTTCACTTCCGCAGCCATCGACACGCTCGTCCGGCGGGGTGAGGAGGAGGCGATGAGTCACTGGGATGATCTGATGGCACTGAAGCACAAGCTCGGATTGGTTGACAGCTATCAGCCCACTCACCCACAACTCAATCCTGCTGCCCTCGTGCCCGTAGACTATGAGGCAACAGACTGGCAACGGCCTGATTATGACCGGATTCAAGGGAACATCGGTCTACGTTTCGACACAGAGGCAATGGTGGCGATGCAGCTTGACGGCGTTTATTCGATGGCGAAACATCCTATAGACCTCGAGACTACGCTGCGACTGGGCAAGAGGACGGGCGTGGACCTCAAAGGTGTCTTTAAACCTAAACACAGGATGGAGACGGGACTGGAGTATTACTACGAACATAATGATCTTGACATTTTCGATGGTGGACATAAGTCGTATAACCTCACGTTCAATCATCATCAGGCGGGCATCGGACTGATGGACATCGGTGTGCGTAACCTCACAATGGACCTCTCCGTGAGATGGGACTTCTACAATTTCCACAGGCTCATGGTGTCGAGCCGGAAAGCGCATGAGGGCTTTGATGTGAGCGACAGTCATTTCTTCAGCTACCATGCCAGCCTCCATTACGACTCGGAGAACAAAGGGGTGTTCCCTACACGGGGCGCGAGCTTCATGGCGGAGTATGGCTATTTCACGGATGATTTTTATTCTTACAAGGGGCACCGGGGCTTCAGCGAACTGAGTGCCCACTGGCGCATGTCGTTCCCATTGAGCCGTGTGTTCACCCTGCAGCCGATGCTCTACGGCCGCATGCTCTTCGGCTCCAGCATCCCGCTCATCCGTATGAACGGCATCGGGGGGCAGTGGTTCGGCCACTATCTCGACCAGCAGATGCTATTCCCAGGAATAGGCCATATCGAGATCACGGACAACCATTTCGTGGCATGCCAACTGAAGCTCCAGACTCACCTCACGACGAACAACTTCGTCCTCTTCCAGGTTGCGGGCGCGCAGCACGCCGATGCCCTTCGTGACCTGCTGAAATACAGTCCTATGCTTGGTTACGAGTTTGCCTACTATTACAAGACGCTCATCGGGCCCGTCGGCGCGATCCTCGGCTATTCCAACAAGACCGGCCATGTCAACTTCATGG
The DNA here is from genome assembly GCA_938023885.1 of uncultured Prevotella sp. GTDB lineage: Bacteria > Bacteroidota > Bacteroidia > Bacteroidales > Bacteroidaceae > Prevotella. The sequence goes on from CALJCU010000266.1 coordinate 4,708, forward strand.
TGAACATCGGATACGAGTTCTGAAAATAAATAAAATAAAAGGATGCTGCGTAACGACGTTGCATCCTCTATTTCGCAATCCTAATAAAACAATCTGTCTTTACTCTCATAGAACTCATGCCTATCAAAAACAATCTTAAACCTAACATGTACGAAACTAAAACCTAAAAACTAAAACCAAAATTGTAGTCGGTCTCACAACCGTCTGGTACAAAGTTATTGTATTGTGCGTGTGCACCAAAATATTTTTTCGTTTTTCTGAATATTTTGTGCGCAACGCGTTGCACAGGCAGGTCAACGATGAGGTTACGCAGTAATGATTCCAGCCTCTCTCCATTGGTCTGCTATCTCTTGCGCATCCCTCAGGGCTGTGTTGCGGGGCAAGGGTGTATTGTCGTCAAGCTGATAGTTATCTGTCAGGATATCAGCGAGATCGTCTACGGTGAAGTCCTTGCCCTGGATATTCTTCCAAAGGAGGAGAGCGCTGTCGTTCATGCTGATGATGCTGCCGAAGTCGATGTTCTCCTTGCCTTCAGCAATGATGATGTGTGACCCGCACACATCGGTCACTTTGAATCCAGTTTTTGCTTTCATGACTATTGATTTTGTTAGTTTATTCTTTCGAGTTTTGTGTCTTGTCTTATGCAGCTCCGAAGATCGGGATCCATACCCGGCGGTAGAAGGCTAAAAGCCAACGGCGGGTCGCAGCTGCGTCCATATTGCGGAATAGGTCTTCCATTTCCGTCCCGCAATGGGGTCGAGGGTGGTGCGGCCCTTGCGGTAGAAGCCGATAATGGAGGCCTTGGCGTCGCTGGTCTTGCAGTGTTCGGGGTGGAGGTTGCCGTCGCCCAGGAGCGTCATGTTGTCTCCTTCTATCTTTACGATGCGATGAAGGACATAGCGCTCGTTTTCGACCAGTGCCAGGACAGGATCACCGACACGCAGTTCTCCGACTTTTGTCAGGAGCACTTTGTCACGGCCGTCCTCAAGGAACGGCCGCATGGAGAAGCCCTTTAGGGGCAGCGTCACGGTGTGACCCTCGTCGATGAGCTTCAGAATGGCTGGGATAAGTTTTGAGTTCATAAATGTTACCCCTCGCATCTTAATCATACTTTCTTTCTCTTTCTCCTTTTGCATTATTTTATGGGCCTATTTGCTAATGGCCTTGTTGCACACTTCTGCCGCTTCCCTGTCAGGCAGGCAATGGAGTGTGTAGATAGCTGTAGTCTCG
>CALJCU010000267.1 GCA_938023885.1 uncultured Prevotella sp.
TGCATGTTCCTGAGGAGAAACGAAAACTGATGGCTGTCCGGCACCTCATTATCGGGGGCGGTGCTGTGGATGGGGAGATGGCGGCGGCATTGCACCCGTTCCCAAATAATGTGTGGAGCACGTACGGCATGACGGAGACGCTCTCGCATATTGCGCTTCGTCGGCTTAATGGTGAGGAGGCGAGTGAGTGGTATACGCCATTCGACACCGTGGAAGTCTCTCGAGACGCGGACGGCTGTCTGATTATCAATGCACCACTGGTTCACGATGGCGTGCTGAAGACCAATGATCGTGTGGAAATGCGTTTGGATAAAAGAACAGGGAGGCAACAGTTCAGGGTTATAGGCCGTAAAGATAATGTCATAGATTCAGGAGGTATCAAGATACAGATTGAGGAAGTGGAACGTTTGCTGGAGCCGCATCTGAATGTGCCTTTTATGATCACAAAGGCACCTGATAAGAAGTTTGGGGAAGTGGTGGTTCTGCTTACGGAGTCTTCCTCACTTTCGGAGGATGATTTGCGCAAAATTTGCACCAGCGTCTTGCCTCTCTATTGGGTTCCTAAGCGGTTTGTCTCCGTCGGCAAGCTTCCCATGACAGAGACGGGCAAGCCTGCAAGGGCGGAGGCGGAGGGGATGGTGCTGTTTTACCCAAATAATTCTGGATATTAGGCCGGTTATGATAAACAGGTGTATTTACCAATCCTCTTTATGCTTAAGTGAAGCATATAAAAAAGCATCGGTGCAGTTATCGCCGGTGCCTTTTAATTTTTATACCTTCTTTTTTATTAGCGAAGCGTTACTTGTTGTTTTTCAGTTTGTCGACGTAAGCGTCAATCACAGCGACAGCCGTGACATTGACAACATCACGAACACTTGCTTCGAAGTCTGTGAAATGAATTGGCTTGTTCAGACCCATCTGCACAGGGCCAATGATCTCACAGTCAGGATCCAAAGCCTGGATGAGCTTGTAGCTGCTGTTGGCTGCGTTCATGTTGGCAAACACGATTGTGTTGACATCCTTACCCTTCAGTCTTGTGAACGGATACTTGTTATCACGCAGCTCACGGTTCAGTGCGAAGTTGACCTGCATTTCGCCATCGACGGGCATGTCAGGATAATCCTTCTGGAGCTTTTCTACAGCCTGGTGCACATTGACAGGTGAGCCTACTGTATCAGTACCAAAGTTGGAATAGCTGACCATGGCAATGACCGGCTCCTGGTTGAAGAAGCGCACGGTATGAGCAGAAAGTCTTGCTACATCGTAAAGAACGTTCTGATCCGGATGACGGTTGATGAGCGTGTCAGCAAGATACAGGATGCCTCTCTTAGAATTAAGAATATGCATGGTAGCGAAAGTGTTGTATTCGGGACGCACACCAACGACTTCCCTGGCAACCTTGATGGTGTTGCTGTATTTGGTGTAGAGACCTGTAATGAAAGCGTCAGCATCACCTTGCTCTACCATAGACATACCGAAATAGTTGCGCTCGTACATCTTATCGTACGCCTCCTCGAAGGTCACGCCCTGACGAGCACGCTTCTCAGCAAGATGCTTAGCATAGGTCGCACGGTGTCCTTGCTCCTTATCGGCACGCATATCAACAATATCCACGCCGCTGAGGTCGAGTTTCAGACGCTTAGCGATACGGTTGAGACGGTCCGGATTACCAAGAAGGACAGGATGGCAGATACCTTCCTGCAAAGCTGTTACGGCTGCTTTCATCATTGTCGGATGACCACCCTCCGCGAAGACAACACGCTGCGGATGCAGAGCCGCTGTAGCATGAAGCGTACGGGTGAACTTCGTCTCCTGTCCGAGCATCTGCTTCAGTTTGCTCTTATATTCATCCCAGTCGGTGATAGTTTTTCTCGCTACCCCACTCTCAATGGCAGCCTTAGCTACTGCAGCAGACACCTCCGTGATAAGGCGGGGATCAACGGGCTTCGGGATGAAGTACTTAGGACCAAACTGCAGGTCGGTGACATGATAAACCTGATTGACAATCTCCGGGACCGGCTGCTTAGCGAGATTAGCAATGGCTCTTACGGCAGCGAGCTTCATCTCTTCATTGATGGCCTTGGCATGTACGTCGAGTGCACCGCGGAAGATATAAGGGAAACCAATGACATTATTAATCTGGTTTGGATAGTCGGAACGCCCCGTTGACATCAGAATGTCAGGACGGGCTGCAACGGCATCCTCGTAAGAGATCTCCGGTACGGGGTTGGCGAGTGCAAAGACGATAGGCATGTGAGCCATAGAGCGTACCATGTCCTGACTGAGTACATTACCCTTGGAAAGGCCAACGAAGACATCAGCACCCTTGACAGCTTCCTCCAGTGTATGAACATCTGTGCGGCCGGTAGCAAACTCAGCTTTCTGCTCGTTCACGTGGTCGCGTCCCTTGTAGATAACGCCACGGGAATCGAACATGATGATGTTCTCGTGCCTGGCTCCTAAGGAGCAGTAAAGTTTTGTGCAACTGATGGCTGCGGCACCAGCACCGTTGACAACGATCTTTGCATCTTCAATCTTCTTTCCTGCAACTTCCAGGGCATTGAGCAGTCCGGCAGCAGAGATGATAGCCGTTCCGTGCTGGTCATCGTGCATCACTGGGATGTCGAGTGTCTTCTTCAGACGGTTCTCAATGTAGAAGCACTCTGGAGCTTTGATATCCTCAAGGTTGATGCCACCGAAAGTTGGGGCAATCTTCTCGACGGCCTCACAGAATTTCTCCGGATCCTTCTCGTTTACTTCGATGTCAAATACATCGATGCCACCATAAATCTTGAACAGAAGACCTTTACCTTCCATCACCGGCTTTCCGCTCATGGCACCGATGTCGCCAAGACCTAAAACAGCGGTGCCATTAGATATAACGGCAACAAGATTCCCTTTATCCGTATATTTGTAGACATCATCGGGTTTTTTCTGAATCTCAAGGCATGGGAAGGCCACACCGGGAGAATAAGCCAGGCTGAGGTCTGTTTGTGTGCGGTAAGGCTTCGTAGGTTTCACCTCGATCTTGCCAGGCCGTCCGTTCTCGTGATAAGCTAAAGCAGCTTCTTTGGTAATCTTTACCATATCAATATTGTTAAATAATGAATGTATCTAATGGCAAAGTTACAAAAAAACGGATAAAATGAAAATAGTTTTGCTCTTTTTTGTAATTTTGTATGCAAATATCACACGAATGACATCTAAAGTTGACAATTCATCAGACAGCAGGGTTCTGCTAAGCCGCAGGATCGTCGGGAAAGCGACGGAAATGTTCCTATCCAAGGGCATCAAGGCCGTGAAGATGGACGATGTTGCTAACGAGCTGGCTATTTCAAAACGAACGCTCTATGAAATTTTCAGCAATAAGGAGTTGCTGCTGTTGCATTGTGTCATGGCAATTAGAGAGGCACGGGTGGCACATTTCAGGCATTTCGAGGAGAAAGGCAGCCATTCGGAGATAGCAATGATCGTTGAGTATTATCGTTATCAATTACATCGGACATCGATGGTTTCATCCAACTTCGTCAGGGAACTGAAAAAGTATTCCGTGGTGGCTCAATGGATGGAGTCTTCCCATGAAAAAGCAAAAGAGGAAGCTAAGGCCTTTTTCGAAAAAGGCATTGAGGACGGTTATTTCAGAAGGGATGTCAACTATGAGCTCATTAATGAGTATTCTGATTTAGCCATTACAGATGCTATGGAGAAAGGCCTCCTGGACAAGTATGGTGTCCAGGAAGTTTTTAAGAATATCACGATGCTCTATGTCCGTGGCTTCTGTACATTGAAGGGTATTGAGGAACTGGAAAAAATGCTGTAGGCTGTTGCGGGGATCCGCAAGGGCCGTCCCTGCAGGCAATACCCGGCACCCTACTCTACATACAACACGAGGCCTTTGAGGTATTCGCCCTCTGGGTGATAAATGTTGATGGGGTGGTCGGCAGTCTGATGGAGCTGGTGCAGAATTCTCACTTTGCGGTGGGCTTGCGCAGCAGCCGTAAAGACGGCTGTGCGGAAGTTCTCTTTTGTCACAACCTGGGAGCAACTGAAAGTAAACAGAATGCCTCCATGCCTGATTTTCTCCAGTCCCTTCACGTTCAGCCGGATATATCCTTTCAGTGCATTGTGCAGTGCTGAACGGTGCTTGGCAAAGGCCGGCGGGTCAAGGATGATCAGGTCGTAATTGTCATCATGGCTATCGAGGTAATCAAAAGCATCATCGCAGATGGCCTCATGCCTGTCGTCACCAGGGAAGTTCATGTCCACATTGAGTTTCGTCAGTTCGATGGCTTTTGAACTACTGTCTACAGAGTGCACTACCTTCGCGCCGCCTCTCATTGCATAGACGGAGAAGCCCCCGGTGTAGCAGAACATATTCAGCACACTTTTGCCTTTGGCATAATGCTCAAGCAACGAACGGTTTTCACGCTGATCAATAAAGAACCCCGTCTTCTGACCTTTGAGCCAGTCGATATGAAACTTCAAACCGTTCTCCACGGCAATGTTGTCATCTGTATGTCCATAAAGGAACCCATCTTCCTGATGTAGGTCTTTCTTGAGAGGGAGAGTTGTCTCACTTTTGTAAAAGACATTCTCTATCTTTCCTCCCATCACTTTCAATAACGCTTTGCAAATCTCGTCTCGGCTATAGTGCATGCCCACACTGTATGCCTGAACCACGGCAGTCCCGCCATAGCAGTCGATGACGAGTCCGGGGAGATAATCGCCTTCTCCGTGAACGAGACGGTAAGTGTTGTTATCAGAACTATCAGCAATGCCAATGCGGATACGCATGCTCAGTGCGGACAAGATGCTTCTTTCCCAGAAGTCAGCGTCAATAAGTTCATCCTCGAAAGACAGGACACGAACGGTAATCGTTCCTTTCTGGTAGTGTCCCGCGGCAATGAAATCACCGTTGGCATACCTGCAGCTGAGCACTTTGGCGTCACCTCTGACTATGTACTCGAGGTGGACATTACCCCCAACCGAGTAGATGCCACCTCACACTATGGCGTAGCTCGAGACCTAGCTGCTTACCTCTCGGTACAGACAAAGCAAGCCGTTAAAG
>CALJCU010000268.1 GCA_938023885.1 uncultured Prevotella sp.
ATAGTGCTTCAGCACATCCACAAGCTGCCCGATGGTCTCAATGTTCTGATCGTTGGAAAACATCAGTTCTGAATTTATGATATTCTTAGAATGGGTGGTAGTGTCTATCCAGTTTTCACTGGAGGTGCGGGCGGCAGGCCTGTCCCTCCAGTGAAACTATACGTCTCAAAAAATATTTTTTACGCCTTGTCAGCGTCTACAGCCTCTTTGATGTCGTCTACGAGGTCGTCAGTATCATTGCGGTTGAGCTTGATGTCGTGTTTCTTGCAGAAATCATCCACGGTATCTGCAATCTTGGAACGAGTGTCTGATCCTTTCTCCGGAGCAAGCAGCAAACCGATGGCTGCGCCTGCGATAGCGCCACCTAAGAAGGTGGCAATGTAACCAAATGTCTTCATAATAAATTCCTTTCTTTTGAATGAATATCGTATTTGTTGGGTGAATATCGTATTTGTATGTTGCTGCAAACTTAATGTTTTATTTTGAAATAGAAAAATTTTAGCGAGACAAAAAGCTTGTGGAAGTCATAAATAATATTAACAGGGCGCAAAAAATCTTGTGACAGTATGGTTTAACAATCTTTATGCGTATACGGAATTGTTATTTGGCGATAATTTTGTAATTTCGCACATAAAAGATTTTGAATCAAGATTGGATCACTTAGAATTTCAAGATTGAATCACTTAGAATTTAGAATATTAATTTCTTATCAAGAAGATGAAAAAATATTTGGTAATGGGTGCTGCTCTTTGTGTGGCTCTCGCTTTCACAAGTTGTAAATCACAAGAGAGTGCATACAAGAAAGCTTATGAAAAGGCTAAAGCGCAGGAAGAGCAGCAGACAGCTACAATGCCTGCCGAGGATCAGGCCACTGTCACTCCTATGATAACAAAACAGGCTGACCAGACAACGGTGAGTAATGTGGACAACACTCCTGTACGCTCTGAGGATGTTACGCTTATCGATGGAACAGGTCTGAAGATGTTCAGTGTTGTAGCCGGCAGTTTCGGTCTGAAGGCTAACGCGGAAGGTTTCCAGGACTTGCTCAAGCAGGGCGGCTATGATGCACAGATCGTGTTCAACGCAAGCAATAACATGTACCGTGTAGTCTCAGGCACTTACGATGACAAGAGTCAGGCCGTACAGAGCCGTGATGCTATTCGTGGAAGCAAGTTCAACAAGGATAGCGACGCCTGGCTGTTGTATAAGAAATAGATGTCGAGAATTCTCTCAATAGACTTTGGCAAGAAACGCACGGGGCTGGCGGTTACCGACCCCCTGCAGATTATTGCCAATGGACTGACGACAGTAGATACAAAAGATTTGTTAGACTACCTCCTCAACTATACAAGGAAGGAGGAAGTGGAACGTATTGTGATTGGTAAGCCGACGCAACCAAACGGCAGACCGTCGGAGAATCTTGCACGGGTAGAGAATTTTGTAAATCGATGGCGTAAGGCGTGTCCCATGGTGCCAATCGATTATTATGATGAGCGTTTTACCTCTGTGCTGGCTCATCGTGCTATCCTTGATGGTGGTGTGAGAAAGAGGACAAGGAGGGAAGACAAAGGACTTGTAGACGAGGTCAGTGCGACTATCATTTTACAAGACTACATGAATTCAAGAAGATGATATTACCAATTTATACATATGGCCAGCCGGTACTCCGGAAAGTGGCCCAAGACATTCCTGCCGATTATCCTGACCTGCAGCAGCTTATCAAGGACATGTTTGAGACCCTTGACGCTTCATCGGGTGTCGGTCTTGCTGCTCCTCAGATAGGAAAGAGCATCCGTGTCGTTGTGATTGATCTCGACGTGCTCAAAGAGGACTTTCCGCAGTATGCCGGTTTCCGTCATGCTTTCATCAATGGCCACATTCTTGAGGCTGACGAGAAGGCAGGTAAGGAGTCGTTGGAAGAGGGCTGTCTCTCTATCCCGGGGATCAGTGAGAATGTCATACGCCCAAGGCGTATCCATGCCACATGGCTTGACGAGAACCTTCAGGCGCATGATGAGTGGGTGGACAGTTATCAGGCCAGAGTGATGCAGCATGAGTTCGACCATCTTGAGGGTGTGCTCTATGTCGATAAGGTCTCTCCTTTCCGCAAGCAGTTGCTTCACAACAAACTAAAGGCTATGAGGCAGGGTAAGTTCCGTTGTGCATACCGCACAAAGCCAATGCACAAATAAAGCTAATTGTGGCATCATAATTGTGGCATCATAGGTGTTTAAAAAACTACTATAGCAAAGGATGAAGAGCAGGACAATCATTTTTGTCATAGCATTGTTTGCTGTGATGAAAGCCAGTGCACAGTATAATGTTGACCGTCTCATCACAAACGGCGAAGTAGCACTCCATTATGATGATTACGTGCTCTCCATCCAATATTTCAACAAAGTTCTCGCCCTCAAACCTTATCTCTGGTTGCCATGGTACGACCGCGCCGTAGCGAAGTTCTATCTCGACGATTATATCGGTGCGGAGAGTGATGCGTCCAAAGCCATAGACCTCAATCCTTATATCGAGCAGATCTTCGACCTGCGTGCTATCTCACGTATCCGTCAGGAAAAATATGCGGAAGCCATCTCCGACTACGACCGTGCTATCCATCTTAATCCTTCCGTGTCCAGTTTTTGGGTAAATCGCGCTATCTGTCGCATGAACATTCAGGATTATGACCGTGCTCTTCTTGATGCTGATACCATCATCAGACGGTGGTCACATACAGCGACCGCCTATTCGCTTAAGGCTGAAGTCTATCTTGAGAAGCGGGACACTACACAGGCGGACCATTGGCTGTCGCGCAGTCTCGACATCGATCCGTATAATGCCGATGCGTGGACGACACGCTCCTATATCGCTCTGAACCGCAGACAGTGGCGCACGGCAGACAACTGTCTGAGTAAGGCTATCCATCTGCGACCGAAGATAGTCAACAACTATGTCAACCGTGCACTCGCCCGGTTGAATATCAATAATCTCAGCGGGGCACTCGCTGATTACGATATGGCGATAGACCTCGATCCTAAGAACTTTTTAGCTCATTATAACCGTGGGTTGTTGCGTCTGCAGTTAGGTGACGACAATCGTGCTTTGACTGACTTCAACTTCGTTGTGAAGATGGAGCCGCATAACTTTATGGCTATCTACAACCGGGCGCTGCTCAATGATAAACTCGGTAATTTGCAGTCTGCCATCCGCGATTATACGCTGGTCATCAACCAGTTTCCCAACTTCTGGACGGGCTTGGCGGCACGTGCTGCCTGCTACCGGAAACTTGGCATGACGAGCCAGGCTGAGATGGATGAGTTCCGTATCTTCAAAGCACAGATGAATAAACTTCTCGGTATTCAGCAGCGGTGGAGCAAGGCAAAGATTCGTGAGGTACGCAAACGCTCTGAGATTGATATCTCTAAATACAATGACGTTGTAGTGGAGGATAAACCGAAGGTGGAGCACACCTATTCGGGCGGCATCCGTGGAACGGTGCAGGACCGCGATGTTGATATCGTCTTCCTCCCGATGTATCAATTGTCTTATTTCACCTATGCCAACGCAGTGGAGGGTTATCAGGCCTATGACACAGAGCTCGACCATTTTAATGCGAGAGAGGAGCCGCTGCGTAAGCTTAACCTCACGTGTAACGCCAAGCATGAACGCCTGACGGATGTGCAGTCAAAGCAGATCTTCCAGCTTATTGACGGTCTCACAGCAGGCATCAATGAGGAGGAAGACCGTAAGGCACGTGCCGCCTTGCTGCTCCAGCGTGCCGTGGCTTATGCAGAGGCACAGAATTACAGTGATGCACTCTCCGACCTCGACGACTACCTCTCTATAGATACGGCTTCGGCAATGGGTCACTGGGAGCGTGCCGTTTGCCAGCAGTTACTCAACGGTTATGAGGCTTCCAAGGGTACGAAGACAACGATGAAACTCTCACAGGTGGAGGGTGATTTTGCCATGGCCATTCGGCTTCAGCCGAAGAATGCTTATACCTATTATAATAGGGGTAACCTCTTCGCCACCGAGAAAAACTATTCCCGGGCCATCGAGGACTACACGCATGCCATCAGTCTTGACCCACGTCTGGCACAAGCTTATTACAACCGCGCTGTAGCCCGTTTCTATGCCGGTGACCTCAGGGCTGCTCAGGGCGACCTCAGCCGTGCCGGAGAACTCGGCCTCTACGATGCCTATGCACTGAGCAGGAAGATGGGAGAGGAGAACGCTTCGCTAAAGAAAAAAGAAGAGATAGGAGTCGCTGTAACGAAACGAAAAAAATAATGTACTTCCCGCTTGGGTTACAGAAATAAGTAGTACTTTTGCACGTGATTTAGATAAGCTAATTTGTAACATGGTTAAAATCACATTTCCTGACGGTTCCGTCCGTGAATACAAGAACGGAGTGACAGGACTTCAAATCGCAGAGAGCATCTCACCGGCTCTCGCCCGCGACGTTGTATCTTGCGGGATCAATGGTGAGACAACGGAGCTTAACCGCCCCATCAACAGCGATGCCACCATCGAGCTTTACAAGTTTGACGATGACCAGGGTAAGCACACCTTCTGGCACACTTCAGCCCACTTGCTCGCTGAGGCGCTGCAGGAGCT